>NZ_JAXBLX010000007.1:0-140303 GCF_037027555.1 Halalkalibacter kiskunsagensis
AATCTTCTCCATGAATAAGTAGAACGGTTTAAGAAACGGTAGACCGCGTCTTTAGCTGGAATATCCGTAGATTTCTTGCTTTCAAGTGTACGAAACCAGTTTTTGTTTTCAAAGATCAAACAAAAAATGAGTTGAAATAAATAAGCACAGGTAAAGCCAAAAGATTTGGTAATTCCAGCTTTCCTAAGATGTTTCAAAACTTTTAGTTCTTTAAATGTAGATTTTAATTCATTTGGTAGTTGCTTAGTTTGGTCATTATTCGTTATCATATAGAGGACACCTCTTCTGTATGGAATGTTTGATTCTCGACAAATCAACTATACCAAACGGATGGGTGTTTTTTTATGCAAATTTTTCGTGTCAATGAAAGGATTTCAATGACGTCAGCAACTACTGTTGGTTGAGCTTATTGAACTTTTATTGGTGCGAAAGTTGAGTTATTTATTAGTATATTCTGTTGGCTTCCCACTCAAGTTCAAGTACACTTATCAAGGGTAAGAGTGGATAAAGAGACAGGAGAGAAATAGATGAACAATTTTATGAGTGGTCTTATTTATTTAATAGCTATTGTGGCTTTGACAGGTTGTAACATTGTCACATATGAATATGAAGAAACGTATACATTAGACTCGAATGGTTTAAGTTCTTTCACTATTAATCAAGATGAAGGAGATGTCACGATTACTGGTATTGATAATAGTAACGAAATAACTGTGACAGCTACTTTTGCTGCACTTAGTGATCAAGATGTTGAACATGCGCAAAAATTTAGCGAACAAAATACATCGCTTGAGTTAACAGCTGATGGAAACGTCGGTCAATTAAATACATCTGTGAAACGCGGTGCGGAGGTTGAGCAAGGTTTTGTTCATCTTATGATTGAAGTGCCAAATGATCTCGATTTAACGTACCGACAAAATGAAGGTCAGTTAAAAATATCCGGAATGAAGTCTGATATTCGTTTGCAGCATGGAGCTAATCACTTAACATTGGTTGATATCGAAGGAAATATTGAAATTACTGATGGAGCTGGGGACGTGACGTTAGAGAACGTATCTGGCGATCTGATAATCAATAACAATTCTGGTACAACTAGTGTACTTGACTCTTCGGGACAGCTAAGGTTGGTTGCAGGTTCAGGTAATATTGATTTTCGTAACCACCAAGGTGATATTACGATTAGAAGTGGCGGAGGAAATATAAACATTCACACTGTTCGAGGGGATGTCACGATTCTTGAAAGTCGTGGTGGATCAATAAACGTTGAGGATGTTACCGGAAATGTAACACAGCCTTAGAACGAATACAAAAGAAAGTCACAAAAGGTGAGCTACCATCTTTTGTGACTATTTTTGTATACGTTAGGAGTAGAACGGGCTAAGTGCCTAATTTATCATTTTACTCTGAAATTATATTGACATTTTAGAGAATCATGGATAGAATACTATTAAACTAATAATTCATATCAAATTACAAGGAATTAAACTTCCTCGTTGTACCTTAAGAGATTTGAGGGAGGTTGATCATGTCGAGTGAACAGGAACTTCAAAGAGTTAGCAAGCAACTGCAGGATCTATTAAAGGATTTACAATATGGATCAGTAACTCTAATTATTCAAGATGGGAAAATAATCCAATTAGAAAAGAATGAAAAAGTACGAACGAAATAAAATGTGAGCCGACTAGAAAAACTAGAGGCGATGCTAGATTCAAATTTGGAATCTCCATCGTTTTTTTCTACTATGTGTAAAGGGGTGATAGTATGAATCTTCATTACAGAACGTTAAAGAAGGAAGAGTATGAACAGTTTAACAACAAATTAGAACGCAATGATGCTCTTGATGTATTGAAATGGGCGTATAATGAATTTGGTGATAATTTGGTGTATTCCTGTAGTTTTGGTGCAGAGGGTATGGTTCTAATTGATTTAATTAGCAAAGTGAAGAAAGATGCCACGATTGTCTTTCTCGACACTGATTTTCACTTTAAAGAAACATATGAGTTGATTGATAAAGTGAAAAAACGCTATCCGACGTTAAATATTCATTTAGCGAAACCAGAAAAAACGCCACAAGAACAAGCTGAACTACATGGGGAACGACTATGGGAACGAGAACCAGATATGTGTTGTAACATTCGTAAAATGGTTCCGCTTGAACGTGAGTTAAGTCGCTATAATGCTTGGATTTCCGGTTTACGTCGAGAACAATCACCAACACGAGCGAATACGCAATTTGTTAATCAAGACCATCGTTTTCAATCGATTAAAATTTGTCCGCTAATTCATTGGACAGAGGAAGAAGTATGGATGTATATTAATTTGCATCAACTTGATTATAACGAATTGCATGATAAGAATTACCCAAGCATCGGCTGTGAATACTGTACAAAGCCAGTTGCAAAAGGAGAGGACCCACGTAGTGGGCGTTGGGCTAATAAAGAAAAAACAGAATGTGGGTTACATGTATTTCAACATGGAAGTGGCATTTAATTACTTTAAAACCAACTAATCGCATCGGCGAGATGAAAGGGAGATCATAATGATACAAGCACATGGAGGAACACTTATTCAACGTTTTGAACCAACTTATGACACATCAGCAGTTACGAAGGAGATAGAACTTGATTCTTTTTCATTATCTGATTTGGAGCTAATTGGAATTGGGGCGTTTAGTCCATTAACAGGTTTCCTAGGAAAAGAAGATTACGAATCTGTTGTAGAAAAAATGCGTTTAGCAAATGGAACTGTATGGAGCATACCAATCACTCTTCCTGTTACAGAAGAAAAGGCCGCCTCGCTTTCAATCGGTGAACGTGCAAAATTAACGTTTAATGGAGACGTGTATGGTGTGATTGAGCTATCCGATATTTTCACTCCGAATAAAGTGGTTGAGGCAAAACAGGTTTATCGCGCATCCGATGATGCACATCCTGGTGTCAAGAAAATGTTTGATCGTCCAAATGTCTATGTAGGAGGAGAAATTACTCTAACAAAACGAGTAAAACATGAGCGTTTTGAAACGTACTATTTGGATCCTGAAGAAACAAGAGCAAAATTTGAAGAGTTAGGTTGGAAACGAATTGTTGGCTTCCAAACTCGTAATCCTGTTCATCGTGCTCATGAATACATTCAAAAGTCAGCACTAGAAATTGTAGATGGATTATTTTTAAATCCACTTGTTGGTGAAACAAAATCGGATGATATTCCAGCCGATGTCCGCATGGAAAGCTATGAAGTGTTGCTTGAGAAATATTACCCAAAAGATCGTGTGTTTTTAGCCGTGTTCCCAGCAGCAATGCGTTATGCAGGACCACGTGAGGCTGTATTCCACGCAATTGTTCGTCAAAATTACGGGTGTACACATTTTATCGTAGGTCGTGATCACGCTGGTGTGGGTGATTATTATGGAACATATGATGCACAACTGATTTTTAATGAATTTGAGCAAGACGAGTTAGCGATTAATCCATTATTCTTTGAGCACAGCTTCTATTGCAAGGCATGCGGAAATATGGCTTCAACGAAAACATGCCCACATGGGAAGGAAGATCGTGTTATTCTTTCTGGAACGAAAGTGCGTCAAATGTTATCAGAAGGAGTAGTACCACCACCAGAATTCAGTCGACGTGAAGTAGTGGAAGTATTAATTCGTGGGATGCAAACCGTTCATGCATAATAGAAAGGAAGAATGAGTATGATTACCATTGTCGCAATCATAATTGCATGTTTCTTTGCAATGAATATAGGAGCAAGTGGTACAGCTGCGGCAATGGGGCCTGCTTATGGAAGTGGGGCTATTCCGAAAAAGCGAAATGCAATGCTTCTCGTTGGAGTATTTGCTTTTCTTGGTGCGTTAGCAGGTGGCGAGGTAGTTCGGACAATCGGTAGTGGTATTATTCCGTCTTCGATTGTCGATGTTGAACTAGTTATTATTATTATTGGAGCTGCTTGCCTTTCTTTGTTTATAGCAAACTTACTTGGTATTCCTTTGTCGACAAGTGAAGTTGTTGTTGGAGCTATAGTAGGAGCTGGGATTGCTTATCAATCCCTTTTTTTTGATAAGTTAATTGTAATTGTTTCATTTTGGGTAATCATCCCAATTGTCGCCTTTCTATTAGCGTATGTTTTTGGACTTATTGTACGAAAAGTAGAAAAAAAATATCCAGACTTAACAGGGAAAGGAAAATGGCGTAAACCCCTTGTGATCTTACTTATTATTAGTGGGTGTATGGAAGCATATGCAGCGGGAATGAACAATGTGGCAAATGCGGTAGGACCACTTGTTGGGGCAGGTATATTAGACATCACACCAGCTATACTACTAGGCGGATTTTTTGTTGCAATGGGTGCTTTGTTTCTCGGTGGACGTGTGCTTGAGACGAATGGAAAACGAATTACAAAATTAAGTTTGTTGCAAGGAAGTACCGTTTCATTAACAGGTGGTTCGCTAGTTATAACAGCGTCAATGTTTGGTCTTCCAGTTCCCTTAACTCAAGTAACGACATCTGCAATTATTGGTATAGGAACAGTAGATGGTGGCATGCGTTTATGGCAAAAAAGCATATTAAAACAAATTATGAAAGTTTGGGTAGTTTCACCACTTTTTTCTCTAGTGTTATCTTATGGACTTATCCTTTTATTTAAACAAGGTGATTATTATTCTCTCTTTGTTTTAATAAGTGTGCTTATTGCTACAGCGGGTGTTTACAGTATGTATCAAGCAGCGAGACGGGAAAGAAGAACAACATACGATGAAGGCGCAGGTATCTAACCTGTGATGTTGACAAAATACGAGAAGAACCGTATTTTAATATCATAGTGAAATTATCAGAATTTTTAAAAGGGGGAGTTTACTTGGCACAGCAAAATATTGTTTGGCATGAGACAACGATAAAAAAAGAAGAGCGTCAAGAAAGAAATGGTCATCGTAGTGCGATCCTTTGGTTTACAGGACTATCTGGTGCAGGGAAATCAACACTTGCTAATGCATTAGAACAACAATTGTTTAAGCAAGGAAAGAACAGCTATGTATTAGATGGCGATAATGTTCGTCATGGTTTAAATAAAGGGCTTGGATTTAGCGATAACGATCGAAAAGAGAATATTCGAAGAATTGGTGAAGTAGCAAAGCTTTTTGTTGATTCAGGTACATTAGTCTGTACTGCATTTATTTCACCTTTTAAAGAAGACCGCAATCGTGTACGTGATCTTGTTGAAGATGGGGAATTCATTGAAGTGTACGTACGCTGCTCATTAGAAGCTTGTGAAGAACGTGATCCAAAAGGGTTATACAAAAAAGCTCGAGCAGGTGAAATCCCTGAATTCACAGGGATCAGTTCTCCATATGAGGAACCAGATGCTCCTGAGATCATTATTGATTCAGATAAACAAACAGTAGAGGCTTCAGTTGAAACGATCATAGCGTATCTTAAAGAGAAGAACATACTATAATAAGGTTTCTTAGTATAAGGGGGCAGTGAGGCAATGGGGTATGAGAAAATATGGGCTGAGGAGCCAGATAAACTTAATAAAGATGAGCTTCGTAAATTAGAAAAAGACGGTTTAGATATTTTGAATGATATTGATAAGTATGCAAAAGAAGGCTTTGAGTCCATTCCGAAAGAAGATTGGAGTCTATTTAAGTGGGCAGGTCTTTATTTACAAAAGCCAAAGGAAGACGGCTATTTCATGATGCGTGTCAATATTCCATCTGGGTTAATTACAAATGAACAAGCAGAAGTATTAGCAGGTATTGGTCGCGATTATGGTCGTGATGTCATTGATATTACAACGCGTCAAGCAATTCAGTATCATTGGTTAACAATTGAGAATTTACCTGATATATTCAAGCGTTTGGAATCGGTTGGTTTGTCTTCTGTTGGAGCATGTGGGGATATTCCAAGAACGATTATGGGCAATCCACTAGCAGGTGTCGATCCATTTGAATTATATGACACAAGAGAGATTGTAGAGGATGTGTATCGCTTCTTCCAACGTAATTCAGATTTCTCCAATCTACCACGTAAGTTTAAAATGTCAATTTCAGGAAATGTACATAACGCAGGTCATGATCGTATTAACTGTTTGTCCTTTACTCCTGCAGTGAAGGAGATTGATGGTGAAGAGGTGATTGGCTTTCATGTGAAGGTGGGGGGCGGACTTTCTGCAAAACCATACTTGGCTGAAGAGCTTGATGTATTTGTTCATCCTGAAAAAGTAAAAGATGTGGCCATTGCGATAACATCAATCTACCGTGATTACGGTTATCGTGAGAAGCGTCATCGTGCACGCTTGAAGTTTTTGGTCGCTGATTGGGGCATTGAGAAATTTAAAGAGAAATTGCTAGAGTATACAGGAGAACTTCCAACAAAAGGGGATTGTAAATTAGAAAAGTGGAATGGAGGTTATTTCTACGGAGCCCATTTACAAAAACAAGAAGGACTAAGCTATGTTGGTTTTAACGTTCCTGTAGGACGTATGAACTCAGACGAGTGGTTCAATCTTGCTCGTATTGCCAGAGATTATGGAAACGGTGAAATCCGTACATGTAACTCGCAAAATCTTGTGATACCAAATGTTCCTAATGAAAAAGTAGAAGCACTTCTTACAGAACCGTTATTTGATCGTATTAAACTTGAGCCAAAGAACTTCATCGGATATTCCGTTTCCTGTACAGGAATTGAGTATTGTAACTTAGCACTTGTTGAAACAAAAGAACGTATGAGACGCGTTGCTGAGTATTTGGACGAGCATATTGCTGTAGATGTTCCTGTTCGTATTCACATGATTGGGTGTCCAAATGCATGTGGCCAACGTCAAATTGCTGATATCGGTCTTCAAGGTGTGAAAATGAAGAACAAAGATAAGAAGATGGTTGAAGCGTTTGAATTTTACGTTGGAGGGACGCTTGAAAAAGAAGTGGCTCAATTTAACAACAAGCTTAAAGGAAAAGTAGAAGCGGATGAGTTAGCGCCTGCATTGACAGCATTTTTACGCTATTTTGAAGAGAACAAAGAACCGAATGAATTCTTCTTTGATTTCTATCTTCGCGTCGGGCATGAGGCAGTGCAAGCTGCATTAGACGAGATTCTTGAAACCGCGTCATGATGCAATTGTTTCGATTTGAAGTAGAAACAGATGATGAGCGCACCTTATATGTAGTGGTCGTTGCTGCAAATGAAGAAGCTGCATTTACTACTGCTGAAATGGAAGTCGAAAAGCACTATCTCAAGCTACCTACGATTTCTTCGATTACGTTGCTTGAAAAAAAGCCAGTCCGAAAATCAACTGGCTTTGTAGTGGAATAACCTTTGGGTCAGACCTTCTGCATATCTTCACGTATGAACGTAGGTGAGAGATAGCTGGGGTCTGACCTTTTTAGTTTGCGATTGACTTTAATGCTGCTGCTATATCAATTTCTCCGAAGCCATAGTAGGGATCATGCCCTTCTGTTCCTAAATCTTTTGCAGTTGACGTCATCACTTCATATACCTGTTCGTTTGTTAAATCAGGTCGAAGAGAACGAATTAGACCGGCTAAACCAGTAACGTGTGGAGCAGCCATTGATGTTCCAGACATGACTACATAGTTGTTATTGGGAAACAAACTAGGTATATGCTCCCCAGGTGCTGTGACATCTACATGTTCGCCGTAATTAGAGAAGAAAGCGCGATTTCTAGAATCATCGACAGCTGCAACGGTAAAGACTTGGTCATACTGTGCTGGATACATCGGGTCAGCTACATTGTCGTTTCCAGATGCTGCAATGAGCACGACATCTTGCTCGTGGGCATGTACAATAGCATCGTATAAGACGTCTGATGGGTAATAATCACCAAGGCTCATATTTATGACATCTGCACCCTGTTCAACGGCCCAATAAATTCCTTTAGCTACTTCATAGGACGAACCTTCTCCGTCATCATTTAAAACTTTTACGGGTAAGATTGTGCTGTCCCAAGAAACACCAGCAATCCCTGTCACATTGTTTGTTAAAGCGGCAGCAACACCAGCTACGTGTGTACCATGTCCATGAGCATCAGAAAAGTCAGATGAATCATCAAAAGCATTATAGCCAGGTCCAAGTTTTTCTTTAAGGTCTAAGTGTTCTGGATCTACACCAGTATCCAAAATGGCTATTTTGACTCCTTGACCACCAGAGAAATTCCAGCCTTCATCAATTTCAATTTGCTCCAAATTCCATTGATAAGGTTCAAAAAATTCATCATTTGGAACAGTTGTTAATACTTTTTGTTGTTGAGGTTGTTGATTTGGTCGCGATGACGGTTGTCTCGTCTCGTTTGGATCTGTTGAGAAAAGGATCACTTGTTTTGAAATAATATAATTTGGTTCCGCGATTGCTAAATCATATTCTTTTTTTAACCGACGTATAAGTTGTTCAGTTGATTCTGTCTTTGATTTCACAACAAATAGTGGATTATTATTTTCTAATACTTCTAAATCTTGATTATCTTCAAGCCACGTATTTGCTACTTCAGGGTGTTTGAATTTAATAACTGCTTGCTGCTTATAGAACGTTTTTTGAAGACGTTCAGGTTTATGTTCATCTGAATGAACAACAATTTGCCAACCGAGTTCAGGAACTGTTTCTGCTTTTAAATTTTCGGGTATATCTTCAGTAGTTTCCCATTCAATATCAGGATCTGCCCCTGATACAAAAAACGTACCATTTGCATCTGCAACCGACGCCATATCTTTAATGAAGGATTTAACAAAGGTTAAATCAACTTCGCCTAGTACAGTTCGGCCACCCTCAAGTTCTTCCCCCATTAGCATTAATTGTTTCCCATCAATAGTGTATGGATCTGAAAACTTACTCTTCATGTGATAATGCGTTAATTTTGATTCGTCGAACCTCTCGACTTGGCCAACCTTTTCAATGACTTCATTATCTTCTTTTATGGCAAAACCATGAAAGTGTGGATGTTCAGATACTTCTTCTTTAAACTTATCTCGTAATTGTGGTGTACTTAAATCACTATTTGCCCATCTTTGTAATTGTGCTGATAATTGTTTTAAGAACATCGAAGTAGTAAGAGATAAATCTTCTGCCATTAATTTGTCCATTGCAGATACTTCTAAATCTTGAGGAATATCTTTTGCCTGAAATGAGTAATCATTGTCGTCAATAAGAGCTCTTCCAATGATGGCCAGACCAAGTCCAATTAAGGCGACGATGAATACAGCTTTTGCCATTCTAAATAACATGAAGTAGTTTCATCCTTTCTCTTTGAAAAAATAGGCCATGAAAATTTCGTCATCATATGTCTCATTAATATAAACTTGCTCTTTTTGGACTCCTTCTACTATGAATCCGGCTTTTTCATATAAGCCCTTTGCTATAGCATTGGAAGCAAAAACGGTTAGGCATAATTTGTGAAGTTTATGAGTTTGACACCATTTAAGCGTATATTCCATAACTTTTTTTCCTATTCCTTTACCTTGTGCCTCTTCATGTAACCATGTTCTAAATAGGCCGGTATGGCGCTTCATTTCGAGGTCCCCACGGATCACTCTTGCAATGCCACGAGCGAGACCATTAACTTCCACGACAATATACATATTGTCTTTTGCTTTCATCTCATTAATAAAAGCATGCTCTTCTTCGAGCGAGCGAACTCGTTCTTTTTGAATATATGACCCCTGTTCGATAATCGAGCTTGCTGAATCAATAATATCCTTAGCGTCAAATTTTTGAACAGGACGAAGAACAATGTGTGACTGATCTTTTGCTGTAAAGGATTCCTGTAAATCTGGAAAAGCTGTCTTCATATTTTAGTTATCCTCCTTGATTAGAGGGTGCCAGAATCGGGAGTGGTCTGAATCAATTTCAGAATCAAGCATGTGTGAGATTGGCACAATGTCAATATGTTTATCTTTAAACTGTGGAAGTGAAGATAAAATTCCATTATATGTCTCATGTCCTTTTATCCCAACATGTCCGATTCCAATTGCTTTTTTATTTCTTTGTGCCAATTTCAATAATGTGGACATTTGTTTCTCTACATGTTGGCTAGAAGAATGAGTATCATCAAGAAAGATATTCCGCGACGCAAATGGTATATTTAATTCTTTTGCAAGCTTTGGGATAACAGACGCAGAACTCGTTCCGCTATCAACTACATAGAGGTCGTGGGTAGCGACGACTTGAAGGATCAGTCTCATTATACGTTCATCTTCAACAATTTTTGACCCCATGTGGTTATTGATTCCTTTTGCATGTGGAACATTTTCGATCGCGGCTATGACACGTTTTTTTACTTCTTCATCGGATAAATCACTAGTAATGGAATTAGGTCCAAGCCAAGAGGACTTTCCTTTTTTCGGTTCCATTGGTAAATGAATCATAACTTCAAGCCCGGCCTGATGCGCTCGCTGAGCTTGTTCAGTAGACTGTTCCATAAACGGCATGATGGCAACGGTGATTGGAATGTCTCCAGATAGAAAGGAGCTTACACCTTTAACATTGCCACCGAAGTCATCAATGATAACAGCAACTTGAGGAGTTTCATCCGTTAATGTAGTTGAAGCAAAAGAATTTGTTGGTGATAAGACAATAGAGAGTGTAAGTATTATTACGAGACATATTCGCATAAGTAACCACCTTTTCATTGACATACTGTTCCTATATTGTTTGTCAAATTCACGAGTTCTATGAGAAAAAAAGAATTTGTACAAATATAAAATTTCAGGGCAAAACAAAAAACACATGCGCAACGAGATAGTCGTTACACATGTGTTATTTGCGAATGTTAAATGCTGCATTAAGTTGCCCGCGAAGCATTCGATCACGTACTTCCTTCTTTTGCATTTGTTTCTGTTCCATTTTTCTTATTTCAAAAGTCTGCATCCCGTCTTCCATTTTGTTGGCAATATCTAGTAATCGTTCAACATCTAGAAAGGAATATTTCCTTGTTCCACCCTTTGAACGTTCTGGATAGATTAATTTTCTTTCCTCATAATAGCGAATTTTCCGTTCAGAAAGTCCGGTGAGTTCACTAACAACCCCAATGGTTATCACTTTTTTATCTTTATATGTTGACACCCATTCCACCCCTTATTAAGTTAGAATGTTCAGATCTTTCATTCATAATAGCATAGATTCATCTGATAAGGAGTAAGTATTGTCAGATAATCTGACAATGATTATTGAATATTTAACAAAAAATGTAAAAAGCAAATAGAGGAAGCAAGATCTAATGAATTTTGAACATTCTAATTGAGATACTTCTTTTCTTATATTATAATTTATAAATCATATAAAAAAAGTCGGAAATAAATGGTTTGTGTTGAAGTAATAGAGAAAAATCAAGCGAACATTAAAGGAGTGGACTAGATGAATAAAGGGTATGTATTTTTAGTTGGAGCAGGACCAGGAGATATTCGTTTAATGACAGTAAAAGGACAGCAATGTCTTGAAAAAGCAGATGTTGTTTTGTACGATCGTCTTGTCAATCCATTGCTACTTGAAGCAACAAAGCCAGGAGCTGAGCTTGTCTATTGTGGGAAACTTCCTGATCGTCACTTGCTTAGACAAGAAGCAATTAATGACTTGCTTGTTACATATGGACTTGCAGGTAAAGTTGTTGTTCGGTTAAAAGGTGGAGATCCAAGCGTCTTTGGCCGTGTCGGGGAAGAGGCTTGTGCCCTCGATAAAGAAGGAATACCTTATGAAATTATACCAGGGATTACGGCTGGAATTGGAGCGACTACGTATGCCGGAGTACCTGTTACTCATCGAGACCATGGTGCATCTTTTGCTATTGTTACAGGACATGATAAGTCTGAAACGGGACAACCATTAATAGATTGGAGTGGACTGGCAACAGGTGTTGATACTATTGCCTTTTATATGGGTGTGAAAAATTTACCATATATTTGTGAACAATTGATTGAACATGGACGTGATCCTAACACTCCAGTTCTTCTCGTGCAATGGGGGACTACGGGAAAACAAAAAACACTAAACGGAACACTTGAAACAATTGCAAATATTGTATTGCAAGAGAAATTTTCAAATCCAGCTATAACATTAGTAGGTGAAGTTGCGAAATTACGTACAAAAGAAAGTTGGTTTGAACGTCAGCCGCTTTTTGGCAAACATATTTTATTCGGACGTACGACAGAAGGTACGAGTGATTTGGCAAATGAACTGACAAGCCTAGGAGCGGACGTGTTTGAATACCCACGTTTTTCTACAAGGAAAATAGAGCAAGCGCAGGTTCATTTCAATGACTATGAACAAATCATATTTCGATCACCGAAAAGCGTCTATTGGTTCTTCAGGCATCTTCAGCAACAACGGATAGATATAAGAACATTACAAGCTCAGTTATATGGTGCTTCAAAGAAATCCATACGAGCTATTGAGTCTTTTGCCTGCTTAGGATTATCTGTTGATCAACTCGTTCATTCCGAGAAAAGGCTCGTTATTGGCTCAGGTGCTTGGCAGCATAGAGCGCAGGAACGACTTGATACATATGGCAACCATGATTTCTGTGTATCTCATTTTGATGAATTCATCGAACAATCTAACTCCACCTGCCAACGTATTCTTGATGAGGACAGAGTCGATACGATTGTTTTTCCAAGTGCAGAATCAGTCAGGGCTGTAACAGAGCAAATTGCTGCCTGTCATGAAACGCCAGATAGTTTATCAAAGCGGGCTAAGGTTATTTGTTTTGGTCCAATATCCTACCAGACAGCAATTGATCTTGGATACGAGGTTAAGCTCACGTTAAAAGAGCCAACCAAAGAAGCTTTAATTGAAGCATTAAAACATAATTAAAAGAAGGTGAATGTATGCAAGCAATTTTGTACATTGGTCACGGTAGTCGTGTGCGTGCTGGTAACGAGGAGTTACGCTTGTTTATTGAAAAAGCAAAAGGAGAACACCCTCAAGTCACAATTCAGGAATGCTGTTTTTTAGAGCTAACAGAACCAACGATTGAAGAAGGTGTACAAGCTTGTATTAATCAAGGAGCAACATCCATTGCCGTTATTCCTGTCCTATTATTGACCGCTATGCATGCAAAAGTGGACATACCTGAGGAAATTAATGATATGAAAAAGAAACATCCTAACGTTACTTTTTCATATGGTCGGCCAATTGGCATTGATCCAACTGTGATTGACATTGTTAAAGATCGTCTGCGGGCTGCAGGCATGGCTTTTTCAAATAAGCGGCCAAAGTATGAAGAACGTAAGCCAATCTCAATTCTTCTTGTTGGAAGAGGAAGCAGTGATCCTGATCAAACGAGTGACTTGATGAAAATTGCAAGACTCATTTGGGAATACACTCCAGTAGACGAAGTTGATGTTTGTTTTTTAGCTGCAACGAGACCAAATGTTGAAGAAGGGCTAGCTAGAATAAACCGCTTGCCAAATGATTTAGTGTATGTTGTTCCTTATTTGTTGTTTACGGGTGTCTTAATGAAAGGGTTGAAAAAACAATTAGACGAATGGTCTAAACAGACAAAAAAAGACTTTGTTCTTTGCGACTATTTAGGGTTTGACGATCAGCTAATTTCGGTTGTAGCTACACGCGTTCAAGAGGTATTAGAAAATGATGTTCAAGTGAATTGTGATACTTGTTCATTTCGTTACAGCGATGCTCAAAAAGCGGGAACTAATGCATGAGCAGACTCCCGTTAATGCTAAAGCTTGAAGGGAAAAGGATTGCGGTTGTTGGTGCAGGATCCGTTGCTTCAAGGCATATAAAAAAGTTAATAGAAGTAGGAGTAAAAGAAATAATTGTCTATTCACCAAGCCTTCATCCTGATTTGCAAATGTATGTGAAGCAAGAGCGATTTAAGTGGGAAAAAGAAAATGTCACCTCTACATGGTCAGTTGATGCAGATTTTGTTTTTTTAACCACGAATGATTCGATGCTGCATAAATCAATCTATCAATACAAAAAGCCGTATCAGCTCGTATATGTCGCTGATAACCCTGCTCTTAGTGATTTTCACTTTCCAATGACCATTAAGAAGGGGGCCTTAACAATTGCTCTTTCAACAGGGGGGGCAAGCCCGACATACGCAAAAAAAATCATGAAGCAAATTGAATCTAATTTATCAGATTCAATTGAAGCGGATTTGCTTTTTTTAGAAAAAGCCAGAAAACGAGTGCTTGAAAGTGAGTTAAGTGGTTTAGTACGAAAGAAGATTTTACAACAATGCACTACGGCTTTGGTACTACAAAATCCAAGTAGAGAACAAGTATTAGAAAAGATTATAGAGGAAGAAGCAAATTCGACTACAGAAAAGAAGTGAGCATAGTAAGAGGAGAGAGGAAGCTTGTACATAAGCTTCCTCTCTCCATTTTTTATTTCGTAAACGAAAGTCTTGCAACGGCATCATGTTGATGAATCGATTCTTCATTGCGGCATTGGACTTCGAATGAGCGTACGGCTTCATTTTCGTATAAGTCTGCAGCGACAAGACGGACTAAATCTTCTACAAAGCGTGGATTTTCATATGCACGTTCTGTTACAGATTTTTCATCTGGGCGTTTTAAAACAGGGTAGAGAATCGAGCTTGCATTGCTTTCTGCTGCTTCAAGTAGTACTGCTTTCCAATCAGCCTCATATCCTTCATCAACGGTAACGGTCATTGTTACAAAGCTACGTTGGTTATGTGCACTGTACTCACTGATTTCCTTTGAGCAAGGGCAAAGAGTCGTTACAGCTCCTGTTAGCGTAATGATGGACGTATACCCGTTATCTTCATCAAATGAGACATCATAAGTGATATCGGCATGAGCCATTCCTTCTTTTTGCATAGCTGGGCTTGTCTTCGTGAAAAACCAAGGAAATGTTACGCGAACATTTGCCGCTCTTTGCTTCATTTCACGAGCAAGAATCGCCGTAAATTCACGTAATGTTTGATCTGTTAACAAGTGTGATTGAAAAAACAAATGAAGTTGCTCGGTTAAGCGACTCATATTAATTCCTTTGAAATCTTGATCTAAACTAGTTGTCAAAGCAAATGTTGCTGTGGTAGTTTGCGTTGTTGGTGCTAATTCTGATTCAATCATAATAGGATATTTCACATCAGAAATACCAACTTGTTGGATTGGAAAGTAAAAATCATCTGGTTTATTTTGAAGGTCAGGCATCTTTTCTTTGTCTGTTGGTTTTGTTCCAATAATAGGATCAACCGTTCCAAAATGACGATGACGCTCAGCCTTTGGCGGTAAAGAACGTTTCATTTTATTAATCACTCCTGAAAGTTAATTCTGATAGGGACCTCGCATAACTTTTTATAACTAAAAAGTATAAACGATCTATAATTTGAAATAGTTGCGGTTATGCTTCCTCCATATTACACTACAAAGGGAAAAAGAAACAAGAAATAGTCTGTATTAAAAAAGAGGAAGTTAAAAAATAAAGTTGGAGTAACGTTGAAAGAAGGTAGAGAATGAAAAAAGGAACTTTGTTATGGATATCATTAGCAGTTGTACTAATAATTGTAGGGTTGGTAATCCCAATTAATGTAAATCCCCCTGGGGATACGAGAGTGATTATGGATCATACCAAAAAGGTGTATAGTGCTCCTGAATGTTTTGATCAAGCAGATTTAACAAATAACTTAGAGGAAACGACATTTGATCATGCCCTAGATCTTGAATACGTTAGTGAATCAAGCTGTACGGATCAAAGATTACAAATTCAGAAACCGTTTCTGATTGGCATTTTTCGTTAATTAGTAAGGAGGGGTGGGAGTGAATATGAGAAAATGGAGTGCTGTCTTATTATGTACCCTTTTCTTAACTGCTTGTGAATCGTTAACGACAACTGGTTTAACAAAACAAAAACCTCTAAATGAAGTGACATTATCAGAAAATGAACAAGTGATTTTTTCATTATTAGCAGATCGTATTTTTTATCTAGATTTCAAAGATAGCAAAAAAGAATTTCGTTCAATAGAGGTTGGGGTTGACTACTATCATTACGGGGAGTTAGTTGAAAAAAATGGCGGTATGATAATGGGGGCGAACGATCCGGAAATGGAACTAGAAGAAAAGAGAGCAAGGTTTCTCTTTACAATGAATACGCAGGAGGGCGATGAAAACATTTCCGTCTATGGCAATTTAAACGTCATTTATAACAGTGGTAGTTCAGGATCTACTAGTTATTCTTTTGAACGAGAGGGGACAGCACGTGGCAGCTCATCATGGGGGTATTTAGTGGACCAAATAGATGAGATTACTTATGACGAGAAGAATTACGTTGCTTACTATATTGAAAATGTTGAATCGAATACGATGAGGTCTTTTGACTCGGAGGTTGCTGTTACACCAAATCAAGAATATGAACATGTGTATATGTATTATGTAGCCATTAGTGATAAGCCATTATAAAAGGAAAACAGGATAATAGGAAGAGCAGAAGAATGGATCAATTTTCTTCTGCTTTTCCTTATTTGAATATTTCAAGTGAAAACAAAGAAGTATGAAAGGAACTCAGTGGAGGGCAATACTCCGCTCATTGCTTTAAGAAGAATACCTACCTATTTTAGAATTAAGAGCCATTGCCAAGAAATAGGGAGGATTGTGTGGATGAAAGTGGTGAGTATTGCTGAAGCAGACTAAGCAGAATATGGCAGCTCAAAACGTTAGAGAATGGTTTTGCAGATATTGATTGATTGTGCTATATTGAGAATGTTCAAAAAACTTGTAATAAAGAGAGAAATGAAGAATAAGGGAGCTGGAGACAAAAGATGAAAGTAGCGAAATTTGGGGGAACATCAGTCGCAAGTGCGGAGCAAATCAAAAAGGTAGCTTCCATTGTAGCAGAAGATAAAGAAAGAAAAATAATCGTTGTATCCGCACCAGGAAAGCGTAATAGTAATGACACAAAAGTAACCGACCTTCTTATTAAACTTGGTGAAACGTATTTAAATAATCAAGACACAGAGAAGGTGTTGCAAGATGTCCTGCATCGTTATGAAGATATCGCTGATGGCTTAGGACTTGGGAAAGAAATTATTGCAACAATTGAAGCAGATTTACGAGAACGACTTCAGTTTGATCAAAATCGTCCGGGTGCATGCATGGATTTAATTAAGGCAAGTGGTGAAGATAACAATGCAAAACTAATTGCTTCCTATTTTCAAAGTATAGGATTAAATGCTACATATTTAAATCCACAAGAAGCAGGATTATTTGTGAGTGATGAGCCAGGCAACGCACAAGTGTTACCAGAGGCATATGACCACCTAAAAGCATTACGTGATCGCAATGAAATTATTGTCTTCCCTGGTTTCTTTGGCTATTCAAAGGAAGGAACGCTCGTTACATTTTCACGTGGAGGATCAGATATTACAGGGTCGATTTTAGCAGCAGGAATTAAAGCAGATCTTTATGAAAATTTCACCGATGTTGATTCTGTATTTGCTGCAAATCCAAATATCATTGAGAACCCTGTAAAAATTAAACGAATGACATATAGAGAAATGCGCGAATTATCATATGCTGGATTTTCTGTGTTTCATGATGAAGCTCTATTCCCAGCATTTCGAAATGGGATCCCTGTTTGTGTGAAAAATACAAACAATCCTTCTTCATCTGGAACAATGATTATTGCAGAAAGAGAATATTTCTTAAATCCAGTCATTGGAATTGCAGCAGATGAAGGATTTGCTACGATCTATGTTCGTAAGTACTTAATGAACCGAGAAGTAGGGTTCGGACGAAAGCTATTGCAAATTTTAGAAGATGAAGGGCTATCTTATGAGCATATGCCGTCTGGAATTGATGATACGTCTATCATCCTACGTCAGGATCAATTGACTCAAGGTATCGAGGAACGTGTTGTAGCAAAAATTCAAGAAGAACTTTGCGTAGACGATGTTTATGTTGAGAGAGATTTTGCGATGGTTATGATTGTAGGAGAAGGAATGCACAATACGATTGGTATATCTTCACGAGCGACAGCTGCTCTAACAAGAGCAAATGTAAATATTGAAATGATTAACCAAGGTTCTTCAGAAGTAAGTTTAATCTTAGGGATTCATGCATCTGATGCAGATCGTACTGTTATTGAACTTTACCATGAATTTTTCAGTGGGGCAGACGATACGGTTCAATAATGAGGATGTACCAAAAGGGTCGTTTTTTCTCTTTTGTAACATCCTGTTGAACACAGGAAAAGAACGAGGGTACATATAAATGTACCCTCGTTCTTTTATTTCCGTTCTGTTAATGTTTGAATCATTGCTTTCATTTCAGCTACTTCTTGTCGCAATTCCTTTAATTCAGAATTTGCTTCTTCCTCTTCTTCTTCTACATTGGCTTTTTCGACATTATTAACGATAACCCCAATAAAAAGGTTAAACACGATGAATGTACCAACAAGAATGAAGATAACGAAATAAATCCATGCCCAAGAAACTTCATTAAAGATAGGACGCATTACCCCGCTTGCCCATGATTCTAATGTTACTACTTGAAATAATGTTAACAGTGATAGTTGTAGATTGCCAAAGTATTCAGGGGCAACTCCCGCAAATAACATTGTTCCCATTACGGCAAATATGTAGAAAATAATGCTCATTAAAATCATGATGTTCCCAAGTGCGGGAATGGTCATCAATAATGCGTCGACAAGTCGACGTAGTGAGGGAATAACAGAAATAGCACGGAGCACACGAAGAACACGTAGGATACGAAGAACTGTAACGAAATGGGCTCCTACAAATATATGCCCCGCTGCTACGATTAGAAAATCAAACCAGTTCCAACTGCTCTTGAAAAAATCTGTTGTAGGGCGGGTGGCAATAAAGCGCATGGCGATCTCAATCGTAAAAATCCAGAGCAACACATAATCAGCAAAATAGAACCAATTATTATAGGCACTATATAAACTCGGGTATGTTTCGAGTCCAACGATAATAGCATTGATAAGAATAAGTCCGATAACAGTCGAAGTAAACGCCCGGTGAAAAACAATCCTCTGAATCGTCCCGATAAAAGGGGATTTAGAGAATTTGGTATTTCTATTGTCCATAATAACAATCGAGCTCCTTTTGATAGTAACCAATCTAATTACTATTCTACTAGATTTTGAGCTTTTGCAAAAGTGTTTGTTAATTAACGAACAAATGTTCTTGTTAATTGTTGCGATTTTGTGTATGATAAAAAAACAAACGATAAGGAGGAGCATCAATGAAAAGGGTATTGACGCGAAGTATTGAAAATGGTGTGAAGCTACTTATGATTTATCAAGCCGCAGATGGGGCAATGTCTCAACGGATAATTCAAGTAAAGTCGTATAATGAACGACATGTGATTGCCTATTGTTACTATCGTAGAAATACGCGGATGTTTCGACTAGATCGTATATTATCATTACAGTTAAAAAGCAGAAAAGCTTATTCTCTTGAATAAAAAAGGAAGAGGCTGACCTTTGTGTCACCCTCTTTAACTATTATTTTGATTTTATGAATACTTTTCCTAACTCTTTTGAACGTGAAATAGCTTTTGTTACAGCTGCTGTCATCGCTTCTTGGGTCTTTCTTTCACGTAACACATTAATTCCAGCTTCCGTTGTTCCATTAGGACTCATTACTTCTTCGTACAGCTCTCTTGATGATTTACTCGAAGATTGGAGTCGCTTGCCAACCCCAACGACCGTTTGAGTAATTAGGCCTGATGCTTCTTCTTCTGTAAGTCCCGCAGCTTCAGCTGCTTTTTCCATAGCTTCTATAAGGAAGTAAAAGTAAGCAGGGCCACTCCCGGCAAGACCTGTAACGGCATCTAGTTTTTGTTCATCTACGATTGTGACATTGCCAACAGCAGAGAAAAGCGCATTCACTTCGTTCACCTGATCATCGGTTGCATAAGTCCCTTTGCTAATCGCAGTAGCAGACTCTCCTACCTTGGCAGAAGTATTAGGCATTGTCCGGATCACACATGCTTTGTTACCGAGCAACTCTTCAATGTAGGTAGTTGGAATCCCGGCAAGAACGGAGACGAATAACTGCTGGACATTTGTCATCTTTTGAACATCTTCAATGGCTTCTTTTACATGTTTCGGTTTCATAGCAAGGATGATAATGTCACCACGACTAACCGCTTCACCACGATTGCTATTTGTTTGAATGCCATAAGTTGTTTCAAGATAGGTAAGTTTCTCTTTATCACGTAAATTGGTTGCAATTATTTGCTTAGGCTTTACAATTTGGTGGCGGACGAGACCAGCAATGATAGCTTCGGCCATTGCACCAGCTCCTAAAAAGGTAATTGTTTTATTGATTAGCAATGTATAAGCACCTATCCTTTCACTTGTCCAGTACCTTGGACAATGTATTTCGTCGAGGTTAACGCTTCAAGACCCATTGGTCCTCTTGCGTGGAGCTTTTGGGTACTAATACCGATTTCTGCTCCGAACCCAAATTCAAACCCGTCTGTAAATCGTGTGGAAGCATTGTGATAAACAGCAGCTGCATCGATTTGATTTAAGAACGTTTGAATGTTTTTTGCATCCTCACTAATAATTGATTCTGAGTGCTTTGTGCCGTATACATGAATATGCGAAATCGCTTCATCAACTGAATCAACGATCTTTAATGCGACCTTCAATTCAAGAAATTCGGTTGCCCAATCAGCCTCATCAGCTGCTTTAATGCGTTGATCGTAACTTTGAGTTTTTTCATCGCCGACAAAGGCTACACCTTTTTCATCGAGTGAATGAAGAAGGTCTTGAAAATGTGCATCAGCCCACTGATGGTCAACTAATATCGTTTCAATTGTATTGCAGACAGAAGGACGCTGTGTTTTTGCATTAACAGCAATGGAAATCGCCATCTCTGGTTTTGCACTCCGGTCAATAAATAAGTGGCAGTTGCCTACGCCCGTTTCTAGTACTGGAACCGATGCATTTTTGACAACTGATTGAATAAGTGATGCCCCTCCACGTGGAATTAAGACGTCTAGATATTCATTTAAGGTAAACATTTCTGTTGCTGTTTCCCGACTTGTATCCTCAATTAACTGAATAGCTTCTACTGGAATTGACGTTTTTTCTAATGCCCGTTGTACGACGGCAACAAGTGCTGTATTAGAGTGAATAGCAGAAGAGCTGCCACGTAATAATACGGCATTTCCTGCTTTTAAACATAAACTTGAGGCGTCAATGGTGACATTCGGTCTTGCTTCATAAATCATTCCAATCACCCCGAGTGGAACACGAACTTTCTCGATGTGTAATCCATTTGGGCGAGTCGTTTTGGATAAGCTTTCTCCAACTGGGTCAGTTAGTGATGCGACTTGTTTTAAGCCTTCAGCAATATCTTGCAATCTCTCAGATGTTAACGTTAAACGATCAATAATCCCTGCATTTGTTCCATTTTTACGCGCTATTTGAACGTCTTTTGCATTTTCTGTTAACAAGTAGGACTCTTCCTTCATAAGTTGAATAGCCATCAATGTCAATGCTTCATTTTTTTCTTGTGTTGTTTTAGTGGCTAAAACGCGAGCACTCTCTTTTGCATTTTGAGCTTTTATTCGCAATTCATTCATCGTTTCATCGTCTCCTTTATATATGGGACCCATTCATTCCTGTGGACCACAACAGGTTGTTTATGTTTTGATGATGTAGTGACTGTTTGTTGCTTTTGGTAGTAAGAAAGTTGTTCTGACGTCATATTGGCTTTGCCTTTTCCAAGAAGAACGCCCTTTGTGTTACAAACTTCAATCACATCTCCTTTCGAAAAGTTTCCATCAATTGATACGATTCCAACTGGTAGTAGGCTCTTTCCACGGTACAAAAGAGCTTGTTCAGCTCCTTTATCAATGCACAGTCGTGCAGAGATTTTTGAGTGAAGAGCAATCCATTGTTTGGTCGTAGGCATTACTGGCTCATGTTGAAAGGAGCCGACGTAAGTACCGTCCCCTTTGCCAGCTAAAATATCGATTAATGCTTCAGCATGTTCTCCTTTGCCGATAAATACGTTTACTCCAAGACCAAGAGCAGTGTGGGCCGCACTCACCTTCGATTTCATTCCACCAGTTCCAACTTTAGACGTAGAACCTCCTGCAAGAGCAAGTAAATCCTCGGTTACATAAGGCAAGTAGTGAATCTTTTTTGCATCTGGATTCGTGTGAGGGTTATCATCATACAGGCCATTTACATCTGTCATAATGCAGAGTGTATTCGCATGAATTAAACCACTTACAAGAGCAGATAGCATATCATTGTCGCCAAATGTTAATTCCTCAATCGAAGTTGAATCATTTTCGTTAATGATTGGAATTGCTCCTCTTTTTAATAATTCAGATAATGTTGAATAAGCATTTCCATATCTGGTTTCATCGGAGAAATCTTGTCTTGTTAACAGCAATTGTGCAGGAGTCAGATTGTGAGATCCAAATTGCTCAATATACGCTTGCATGAGCATCGCTTGCCCAACCGCCGCCGCTGCTTGTTTGCCGGCTATTGTTACGGGTCTTGTAGGATAACCAATTGCCTTAAATCCGGCAGCAACAGCTCCAGAAGAGATCATGATGACTTCATGACCTGCGTGCTTTATTTTGGCAATTGCTTTGACAAACATAGCAACCTTATCCATACAAAGCGCACCTTGTTTTGTTGTCAATGAACTACTTCCAATTTTAACAACGAGACGTTGTCGACTCATGTAACTCTCCTCTTTTCATTGTGATTAGAAAAAATAAAAAAGCTCTCCCATCCTCAAAAAAAGGACGGAAGAACTTCAACCGCGGTACCACCTTTGTTGGCATAATAAATGCCCCCTCTTACCCGTATCGTGGGGAACGGTCAGATTATATAAATATTTATATATATATCCGACTAGCTCCAGGGCAGGTTCAATGTTATTAGTGGTGATGACCTTTTCAGCCGGTGAGGTCACTCTCTTTGCACATAATGAAACATTTACTAATCCCTATCTACACCAAATCATATTGTTTTAATTATTATATGAGCAGAGAAGCAAGTCGTCAACTGTCAGTTTAAAAATGCTGGTTGTTCTCTAGGTTTTCATTTAGAATGAACAAGTGATAAACTTTTTATCTTCATTGAAGAAGGATCGTAAGGAGAGTCATGATGGCAACAGATAAGGTAATTTGGATTACAGGAGCCTCCAGTGGGTTGGGGAGAGAGTTAGCTCTAGAAGCCGGTAAAAACGGAAATACTGTTGTTCTTTTAGCACGTAACGTCGAAAAGTTACATGCGCTACAACAAATTATTGAAGGTCAAGGAGCTAAAGCATTTGCGGTTTTTTTAGATATGAGCGATACGAATATGATTGCTCAAGTAACAGAACAAATTGTTCGTAAGGTTGGCAAAGTTGATGTGCTAATTAATAATGCTGGCTTTGGTGTGTTTGAGAAGGTGGAACAGGCAAATATGCAAAATGTTCAGGAAATGTTTGCTGTGAATGTTGTAGGCTTAATTGCATTAACCAATTCAGTGCTCCCTCATATGCTTGAACAAAATAAAGGTCACATTATTAACATTGCGTCCCAAGCTGGAAAATTATCCACGCCTAAATCAAGTGTTTATGCTGCGACAAAGCACGCGGTTCTTGGTTTTACAAATGGACTTCGAATGGAAATGATAGACACAAATATCCATATAAGTGCTGTTAATCCCGGACCGATCAGAACACCTTTTTTTGACCGAGCTGACAAAGAAGGAACCTATGTGAAAAATATTGAGCGCTGGATGTTAGATTCACAAGATGTGGCAAAGGCAACGATTAAGCTTATTGACCATCCAAAGCGCGAGTTAAACTTACCTAGGTGGATGAATGCAGGGTCTACTCTCTATCAACTAATGCCAAGTTTATTTGAGCGTTTAGCTGGGAGGAAATTAAATCGAAAATAAGGAGGGAGATTATGACTACACGATTCCACTGTTGTGCGACATGCTGTCATTTTGCTGCAGAAAAAAAGAGTGGTGGCGGGATGCGTTACTACTGTGAGCGTCTAGGATTTGAAACAAAAACCACCTATCAATTTTCATGTTGGGATCCCAAAAATCATGTAAAAGAGCTTATGAGAAAGCACCATCATTCATCCTCTTGATCAGTAAAGAACGTGTAGATGACATCATGGATAACGTCTTGAAACTGTTCTATTCCGCTTTCATCGATTTTAAGAATGATTTTATTCAACAGTTCTTGTTCTTCTTTTTCCGTTAAAGGTAATCCGAAGTGTTGGTCTGTGTATGTGTGTATGACGTTTTGCATATGTACTTTAATAAACTGCTTATTCATAAGTCCTCCAGTTCTTTCACGTTTTTTAGGATTTACTTTAGTATATAGTTGAGTAGTACAGATGATCAACCTAGAATACGTTTATTGAGTTTATATAGTTTATAGAATAGTGACTAAAAAAATGAATCTTAAATACAGAAATCGACCGTAACGTAACAATACGTCGATTTCTGTATTTAAGAATTACTGTTCAAGCTTCCCAACTCTTTTTTCAAATTCAGTTATTAAAGTTTCAATTACCGTAATTCTTGCGGTTTTTTTATCATGTCCATCAATGACATGCCAATTTGCAAACTCCGTGTCTGTCTTGTCAATCATTTCTTCGATTGCTTCTTCATATTGGTCCCACTTTTGTCGATTGCGCCAGTCTTCATCGGTTAGTTTCCACCTTTTAAAAGGATCTGCTCTTCTTTCTTCGAATCTAAGGAGCTGCTCTTCTTTTGAAATGTCTATAAAAAATTTCATTATGATATGCCCATTTGCAACTAGCATGTGTTCGGTATGATTGATTTCATCATAGCCACGTGTCCATTCCTCTTGAGTTGCAAATCCTTCCACCCGTTCAACAAGAACACGGCCATACCAAGACCGGTCAAAAATACCGATCTCTCCTTTTTTAGGGAGGAGTTTCCAAAAACGTCTCAAATAATGGTATCTCAATTCGTGGTCATCGGGTGCTGCAATAGGATGGACGTTATACCCACGAGGATCAAGACGATCAGTTACACGTTTAATTGCTCCTCCTTTTCCGGCGGCGTCCCACCCTTCAAAAATAAGGATGACCGGAACTTTTCGTTCATATAGCGCACGTTGCAATCGTAATAACTTTAATTGTTTCTTTTTTAACGTTTTATTGTATTGTTTTTTCGTTTCAAACCGAGGCTTTTTATTTACAGAATTCTTCATACATCTCCTCCTCCTTAAGCTTAAAAGATTGTCTCTTTCTTATTTATTTAAATCAACACTCGTTTATTAGTATCTTAGCCGTTTTTTTAGAAAGGGAAACACTCCGTTAAAAATCAATAAGCAACATCATAAAAAGGCATCACATCTGCCTAAGATTTGAATAGGATAGCTTAGAGATAAGACCTAGTATAGGCAATTGAGTAGAGCTGAAGGCTCGGTGATTTAGTGGGTTAGTATACCAAATATTATAAACCTCACAACATTTCGGGCTAACTAGAAAACTTCCCAAAAGGGGCTGATGATACATGTGTGGCATTACAGGGTGGATTGATTGGCGTGAAGATTTAAGAAAAGAAGAAAAGCAAGTACGAAAGATGGCAGAGACGTTAAATCGACGTGGGCCAGATGATTTGAATGTATGGACGTCTCCAAATGCTGCTTTTGGCCATGCCAGATTAGTTGTGGTTGACCCAGAGAATGGGATTCAACCAATGAGTCGTACTTATAAAAATAAGACCTATACAATTGTTTATAATGGAGAGCTTTATAATACCGAGGACATTCGTAAGGAACTTCTTGCACGCGGCCATGACTTTAAAGGTCACTCAGATACGGAAGTATTATTAAAGTCTTACATTGAGTGGGGCTACCAATGTCTTGAAAAGTTTAATGGAATCTTTGCATTTGCAATATGGAATGACAAGGATGAAAGTTTATTTATGGCACGTGACCGTTTAGGAGTAAAGCCATTATTTTACACGGTGCGTAATGGGTGTATGCTGTTTGGGTCTGAATTAAAAGCTTTGCTTGCTCATCGTGATATTGAGCCTGTTGTTAAGACAGAAGGGTTAGCAGAAATTATGGGTTTAGCACCATCACGAACTCCTGGACACGGAGTTTATGACGATATAAGTGAGTTGCGTCCTGCACATATGCTAATCTATGATCGGAACGGGGCAACAATTAGTCGCTACTGGTCATTAAAGAGCAAGAAGCATGAACATACGACAGAAGAAACGGCAGAGCAGATTCGTGATTTAATGGAAGATATCGTCGAGCGTCAATTATTTGCAGATGTTCCTGTTGGCATGTTTCTCTCAGGTGGAGTCGATTCAAGTGCATTAACGGCGCTAGCAGCCAAAGTATATGAAAAGCAAGGGAAAGGTCCAATTCGAAGTTATTCCATTGATTATGATGAAAATGATAAGTATTTCAAAGCAAATGACTTCCAACCAAACTCGGATGCACCATGGGTGAAAGTTGTATCTGATGCACTTGGGACAGAACATTTTAATAAGGTTATATCAATTGACGAACTCGCTAATCGGTTAAAAGAAGCAGTAGATGTCAGAGATTTACCAGGAATGGCGGATATTGATTCTTCTTTAATTTGGTTTTGTCATGAAATTAAAGAAGATGTTACCGTTGGCTTATCTGGAGAATGTGCAGATGAAATCTTCGGAGGCTATCCTTGGTTCCATAAGCCTGAAGTCATGTATATTGATGGTTTTCCGTGGATGCGCTCCATCGATGAACGTGAAAATCTCTTGAATGATAAATGGAAAAAGAAACTGAACTTAAAGGAATATGTGTATGATCGTTATAAAGAAACAATACAAGAAACGCCACGTTTTGCAGGAGATACACCTGAAGAAGCAAGACGACGTGAAATATCATATTTAAACATCATTTGGTTCATGACGAACCTGCTTGACCGGAAAGACCGAATGAGTATGGGAGCAAGCTTAGAAGTACGGGTACCATTTTCTGATCATCGCCTTGTGGAATATGTTTGGAATATCCCATGGGAAATGAAGCAATTAGATGGCCGTGAAAAAGGAATTCTTAGAAAGTCTTTAGAAGGTCTATTGCCTCATGATGTTCTTTATCGTAAGAAGAGTCCATATCCAAAGACGCACCATCCGAAGTATACGGCAGCTGTTCAAAAAGGAATGCAAGATGTGCTTGCTCAAAAGGATGCTCCTATATTTGAATTTATTAATAAGAAAGCACTAAAAGAGATTGCTGAATCGGGTGGATTCCCTACGGGGCAACCATACTTCGGTCAATTAATGGCTGGACCACAGCTTCTTGCCCACTTTATTCAAATGAATTATTGGTTGAATGCTTATAATGTAAAGATAAAAGAATAATGCATGTGCAAGGGCATTGGTAAAGAGCTTGGAAATAGATTCCGAGCTCTATTCTGATTGGTATTAGTTTTATCATTTGGAAATATGATCTATAATTAAAGAAAAAAGTATCCAAATTAGTTACTTACGCAGATTTTATAAATACAACGGTGAACGATGTAACTAACAAGAGTTACTTGCATAACTTAACATAGAAGGAATTAGGATATGGCCGTATCTTAATTTCTACCCTAGGGATAAGAAACGACTCAATATTTGATTAGAGGTGAGTCGCTTTCTATACATAATGATATTTGCATAAAATAGGTTAAAACACAGTATATGGATGAGAGGAGTTTACTATGAATAAACGGATCATCATTGTGACAGGTGCAGGACAAGGTATTGGGGCAAAGATTGCGGCTGAATACGGAGCAAATGGAGATACCGTGATTGTTACGGATAAAGATGAATCAAAAGCAAATGAAACTGCAACATGCATTATAAATAACGGTGGAAAAGCGCATTCTATCTTGTGTGATGTGAGAAAGGAAGATCATATTAAAGAGGTAGTTTCTTACGTTGAACATCAATTCGGAAAGATTGATGTCTTAATTAATAATGCAGGCTTATCTGTTTTTACATCACCTTTTGATCTAAGTGTTGAAAAATGGGATGAAATCCAACATACGAACGTAAGAAGTGTGTTTCTTTTTTCGAGAGAAGCAGCGAAAGTTATGCGTAAACAAAAAAAAGGATCGATTGTAAATATTGCTTCTACACGTGCAGTAATGTCGGAACCTCATTCAGAAGCGTATGCTGCATCCAAAGGGGCGATTGTTTCATTAACACATGCATTAGCAGCTTCTTTTCAAGAAGATGGCATCCAGGTCAATTCAGTTAGCCCAGGATGGATTCATACAGGAGATCGAGTTGAACTACGTCAGGTTGATCATGATCAACACTTTTCAAAACGAGTGGGAGAGCCAGCTGATATTGCTCGAGCTTGCCTTTTTTTAACGAACGAATCGAATACATTCATTAATGGTGAAAACATAACAATTGATGGTGGGATGACAAGAAAGATGATTTATGAACATTAATAATGGAGAGAGGTAAACTGATTGATTTTGAACTTGATCGAAGATGCTGTCTAAAAAAAGGTTAGTTCTTTTTAGACAGCCTTTTTCCATATCCGTATCTTAGTTCTATGCTGCAAACAATCCTACAAACCATTCTTTTATTTTGGAAAAAACCCCTATGTTCGTATCGTTTTCATTTGTACTAATTGGCATGAGTACTTGAACTTCTTCATTTAATTCGGTATCTAATAGCACTGCTTCGCCCCCTTCAACTACCTCAATCATATCGCTATTGAAATAGTTTTTAGCTGATTGAGAAGTAAGTTCATTATAAGGACTAATCCCAATCTCGATTTTGTTTGTTATGATATTTATTCCTGTATGGTAAACTGTAATTTCTTCTTCATTAAATACATGTTTCTCAAAAATAGCTGAATCAATTTTATGTTGTTTCTCTAAAAGTTCTTGTTCTGTATATGTTACTACTCGAAATTCGACTTCACTTGGCTCTTCAATTAACGCTTCGATTTCTTGTTTCTTGTCAATTGAGAGTTCTTTCGTAAACGACAAAACAATAATACCAAAGGGACGTTCCTCGCGATCAATATGTAAACTGGAAAATATTTGGTCGTCTACATGCTTATCGAGATAATTTCTAATCGTATCAATAGCCTCTATGTGGTTACTGTCAATTCCTGATTCTTCCCAATCCATAAGTAACGTTTCTAATTCTTTTGTATTTTCTGTAGCAAAAACTGGTCCGCTATACAGTAGGCTTGAACTGATAATGACACTTGTTAGAAGCAAGGTTCGTACCTTTTTTAAATTGCTTTTTCGCATCATTTGTGAATCTCTCCTTGTATGTTCATTCATTACATGAAACGAATCATTAGACAAGATAGTTTCATGTATAATTGTTTTTAAGTTAGTTAATTAGAAACAGAAATGACTTGTCCCTTTCAGGCTACTGTATGTTTTTTAGTCATGTGGTTAAAGTAACAAGGAGCTTTCTTAAGAAAAGGAGGACTTTGAAAATGGACACACATGAGTTTGTTGAAAAGTTGCATGATAAACAGGAAAAAGCAGAAAAAAATAAAAAGCGTCAAGGAAATGGAAACCCAAGCAAGAAGTTGCCAAATAAGCAACATTAAACCTATTCAAACGGGTTACTTAATGTTTGTTAAAACTTACATGTAAAAAGAGAAAGCGGTGGGAATCAATGTCATTTTGATTCCCACCGCTTGTTTTGTAATTATGATGCCTTTTTATTGTTGCTCTTTGTTTCTGAAGGATTTATTTGTCCTTGTGAACGGTTCTTAAGTGCAGCATATCCAAAAAATGCGGCTACTAACACATACCCAATTGCAAAATCTGGTGCAGCATTTACCGATAGTGCAGGAGCGTGCATAAATCCTACAAATGATAGGAAAGCAGCGATGAGAGAGAAAATAATGGCTTGAAAGAAATTCTTATCAATAATGGCAACAGTTATTGCTCCAAGTAAAATAGCTGTAAACATCGCTCCTTGACCAAGTGGTACAATCCCAGTAGAGATCCCTGCTACAACTTCGCCAGCAGCATTGTTAAATCGAGTCATGACATAGTTTGCAAGATAAGGTAACATCGCGATGGCTACAGCTGGATAGTATTTCTTATCATTAGAAAAGAACGCCGTCCCAACCATAGACATCCCAACAAACACAAGAATTGGTGCTACTGCAGCAAGAGGAATAATAGCCGAAAATGCAGCAATCACACCTGTTATAGCTGCAAGCCCAAACACAATTGCGTTCAATATGCTATAACCACGACCTGCCCCCATTTGTTTTGAGCCAACTGTTGCAATATAAACCGTTGTTGGAAAAAGTCCACCAAAGAAAGCACCAATCATTGTACCTATACCATCAACTGCTTGGCACTCTCGGATATCATAAGAATCACCAGCAGCTGCCATAGCATCAACATTGTTCATCGTTTCAATTGCATTATATAGAGTTATAGGAATGAGAACAGCTAAAATACCAATTAATGCACCAAATAAATACGTCATTCCTTCGAATGGAGCTAGCGTAGGTACGATTGGATAAAATCCGATATTTTCTAGACCCTCAGAAATTTGAGTAGGTGACTGATATCCTAATGCAAATGCCAGAGCCGTACCTGCTAACACAGCAAAAAGAGAAGCTGGGATTTTAAAGGGCATCGTAATTTTAGCAACTATTCCAACTAGGATGATTGCTAAGGAAACCAGTCCAACTACAGGAATCGAAAATGTATTAAAAAGCATTTCACCAGCGACAAATGTTAAGGCAACCCCAGCTATCGCACCGAGCATTGCTGCACGTGGAAGGTGATCACGAACCCAATTTCCACTAAAACTAACTAGCACTTCGACAAGTCCACTAAGAAGTGCTGCTGCTACCCCGATTTTCCATGCAAGTTCGGGGTCACCAGTTAAGGCATTTGCAGGCGCAAGTACTCCAAATAGGAACACAAACATAACAGGAGTGCTGATTCCATAAGAAAGCGCAGTGACGTCGGTACGTCCTTCTTTTTGTGCTAAGCGTTTTGCCATATAGGCGTAATACAAGTTCCCAGCCATAACCGCTACAGCTGCACCCGGAATGACTTTTCCAAAAACAATGCTTGCTGGAAACCCCATTCCAAGCATTGTTACGGCGATCACCACAAAGTTAGCTAAATTATTTTGAAATAGTGCGAAGAAAGCGTCTGTATCTTCTTTTTTATATAATGGGTAATGAATAGCTTTTGTGCTCATGATGTTCTCTCCTTAGTTGTTTGTAACAAGCTCATCAACAAATGTAACGCGTCCATTCTCCAATGAATGAATTCTAGCTAAAGACTCAACGCGGTATCCTTTTTCTACTAGTTGTTTTCTTCCGTCTTGGAATGACTTTTCAATGACAATCCCTAGGCCGGCAACTTTTGCACTTGCTTGATGGACAATATCAATTAAACCGAGTGCTGCTTGCCCATTAGCTAGAAAGTCATCAATAATTAAAACCGTGTCATTTTTTGAAAGGAAGTCCTTAGACACAGTAATTTCGTTTGTTTCACGCTTTGTGAAGGAATATACCTTGCTAACAAAAACATTTTCATTCATTGTAAGAGATTTCTTTTTACGAGCAAAAATTAGTGTAGTTCCAAGGCTTGACGCAGCCATAAAGCTTGGAGCAATTCCTGAAGATTCGATGGTCAGAACTTTAGTGATCCCTTCAGCTTTAAATAGACGGGCGAATTCTTCACCGACAGCACTCATCAAATTAACGTCTACTTGATGATTTAAGAATGTATCCACTTTTAGAACTTCATCTGAAAGAACATTTCCTCTCTCTCGAATTGCTTGTTTTAACCTCTCCATCCCATTCACTCCTTAATTAATGTAATAAAAAAACCGAATATCAAGGTCGTCTACATGCTACGAGTGACCTTGATATTCGGTTCGGTTTAGTCTCATAAGGCATCACTGAACGAATTATCAATGTATCACTCGTAGTCAAGCTATTTACGGTAGCTCGGTAGAAACTTTTGGGCCATATCCCCAATATTATACGAGTTTTCTATTTGCTTGTTTGTGTATAGGGGTAAGTATAGTTGATATAAAGAAAAAAAGAAAGGTTTTTCTGAAAAAATACGAACGAACTAGTTCTATTCTGAAAATTCATTCGTTTTTTTAGGAGGATTAAGCAAAATAACCATATTTTGAAAAGGGATTTAAAGAAAAAGGTGGGATCAAAGTAGAAATTAAGGAGGTGTGTAAGAGAATTAAAACTTATAAAAAGCACGTCTTTGTGCATAATCAAGACACTTTTCACAACCATATTCTAACTCAGATTGGTCCGATTGATACTTCCGCATATACGAAGTAGTTGATCTACAAAAAAACATCGCTTCTTTTGGAAAAAAATAAGTAGTTTATATAACATATAAATATACATCTCTTACTTGATTATAGAGTTTGCTTCTAAGTATATGACAAGATCTTGCTTTGCTTGGTCAAAAATTCCCCTTTCAACTAACTCGTCTTTAAGAAGTGCAATGAATTCAAGGTCCAGATTTAATGTTAAAGATTTTTGGTATGCCTCAATAATCAATTGATCATCTAGTCGTTTCAGCATTAGAATCTCCTTTCTTATATCAAATGTATTAATTTTTATATTTTACCGTAATTAGTAAATTTTGAATAGTCTTATTGTCTGATTTTTTTTACAATATAATTACATTTATAAAAAACTAAAATTTTTCAATGTTGTATATATAGGTTTTTTGCGTTATGTATACGTGAAAAAGGCAACTCAATGTCCAACGTTTTTCGTGAACAAGATTTGCGAGTCACCTTTCTTTGAATTTATGGAATTTTTACAATGCACCTTCTATTGTTTAATAAAAGTGAAATTGCATGTATGAATCATTTTCTGTTTTTTCTACAATATGATGAAGAGGGAGGAAATCACAATTAGCAAACGTAAGCAGAACCAACGATTACTAAAAGAATGAATAAAACAACAATTAAAGTGAACCCACCTTGATATCCATAACTCATCTTCTTCATCTCCTTTCGTCCTATTCCCTACATAATATGAAATAGTTACTAATGCGATTGGGCATAAGTGGAATGGAGAAATACTTTTTATAGATTGTTTGATAATAAGAAAGGAGGGGTATAGTAAAACAGAACTCCTACAAAATGCAATTGTTTGACAATCGTTTTTTTACATAATAAAATAAATTAGTAAAAAAAATATCGGATTGTGACTGAGTAAAATCAGGCAAGACTTAGAAATTGTAGGGGTGTTTTAAGGATCATCTCGCTATTTTTAGGTCTTTTTTTTCGATAAAAGAAGGAAAAGGAGAATGAATATGTTAAAAAAATTATTTGGTCTTGGGAAAAAAGAAGCATCCCCGGTTCAACCACAACAAGAAATAGTACATGCTCCAATGACAGGAAAATTAGTAGCACTTGAAGAAGTACCAGATCCAACATTTGGTCAAAAGATGATGGGGGACGGAGTAGCGATTGAGCCAACAGAAGGAAAGGTAGTAGCACCAGTAACAGGAGAAATAATGCAAGTGTTTCCTACTAAGCATGCAATCGGTATTAAAACGCCTGGTGGAATAGAGCTTTTATTACACATTGGGCTTGAAACGGTGAACATGAAAGGCGAAGGTTTCACGACTCATGTGAAAGAAGGAGACAAAGTTGAAGTAGGCGATGCTCTAGTTGATTTTGATTTATCTCTTATTAAAGAAAAAGCAGCAAGCACAATTACACCTATCATCATCACAAACATGGATCATATTGACAGTTTGATTAAAGAGCCAGCAACTGAAGTTGTAAAGGGAGAAACTCCGCTACTTACAATTAAATTATCGTAGAGGTTATTCAAAAAGGGCCCTCATCTCATTTTGAACAGAACTAAAATACAATGCTATAGGTAACATTTTTATATAGACATTTAAAAACACATGCGATATGAAGATCGCATGTGTTTTTGTTGTTTATTTATTAGAAGCTAAAACGCGGGAAAACATAAGGACTCTCTGGTTGCTCAACAATTTCGATTTCACGAAGTTGAATGAGAGGAATGCGAAAGTCATTGTACTCAGTTTGATCTAGTATTCCGGTAACTCGTACCCATGTATCATTTTCAAATTGACTTGCTTCTTCAGTTGTTACCATCGTTCCATAAACTGAAGCATCAGCGACACAGCAAGTCATACCAAAACGGGCAACAACAAGTTGATCATCTTCAAATTCGGGCTCACGATACACAAAGCCAATAATTTCAATCGGTTTGCCAATAAATCGTTCAAGTTGTAAATCGAGCATGGTCATCATATCTAAATAATTTTCTTCGGTGACAACAATACTCCCCTTTGTTAACACTTCTTCAGCAAGTTCTTCATAATACTGATTGAAACCCTCTTCAGTGTAATATTCCTCAACTGTTATATGTTCCTCGTCATTTGACTTTGAACCGGTTTCTAGTTGCTCATAATAAGCATCTGGATCATTAAGAAATGCCTCAGCTCTTGAGCTTGCTTCTTCTTTGCTTGCCTCATTGGGAGCCTGTTCTGCCAAAATTCCAGATCCAAACTGAATCCCCCGATTGGCAGCAACAGAGCTATCTAATAATTTATCAGGTAGTACAAAGCCCATAATTATCGGAGCAACAAATATAGAATAGATGATTAATTTTGTGATGGGAGAACCGGAAACATTATGATCAGTCCCACAATCACAAAGTTCTTCTTCTTCTTGCCCTTTGGCTGTACTTCTAATAATTTGAATGACACCAAGTAGTAGGAATACTCCTGTAGCAAAATAAATAAATGGCATCATCGTAGGAGCAATGTAATAAGTGATATTGCCGGTAATGATAAAAGCAAGCATTAGCAAGGCAAAGCCAATTAGAATGATCCCACGTATATAGGCGTGGAAGCCGAGGTCTGATTGTTTTTCCATACGGATTACTCCTTTCATAAAGTAATAGACATGAATCCATACATTAAATTAATGAGAGGATTTGTAGTAGGACGACAGAGATAAAGACAATAGTCGTAACGACTCCTATAAAGATCAAAACAAATCGAGCTTTAAAGAATGCGAACAGCATGATCGTATTCTTTAAATCAATCATCGGACCATAGACTAAAAATGCGATAAGAGATCCTGTTGTAAATGTGTTTCCAAATGATGCAGCGACAAAAGCATCAGCCTCAGAACAAAGTGAAAGCAAATAAGCAAAGGCCATCATCACTGCCGTTGAGCTCCACTCATTGCTTCCGATTGCTTGAAGAACACTTCTATCAAGGAAAGTTTGGAACAAAGCAGCAATAAATGCACCTAATATAAGGTATTTTCCCATTAAAAAGAATTCATCTGCAGCGTGGTAGAGTGTTTGTTTCAGACGGTTCATTTTCCTAGCTGAAGCGCCTGTTTCTAACACGACTTGCCGACCAACCAACTCTTCTTTTGTCCATTTTAGCTGATCACGGTTTTTAAAAACAAGGTATAATATTCCTCCAATGATGATTGACAGAACAAAAGCTAGTCCCATTCGTGCATATAAAACAGTTAAATCCGTTCGAAAGGCAAAGAACGTTGAAGCTGCTACAACTGGGTTTAATATCGGTGCAGCAACTAAAAAGACAACTCCAACATGAAGGGGCATCCCTTTTTTTATAAGTCGTCTAACAATTGGTACGATCGCACATTCACATATTGGAAAAATCGCCCCAAGTATAGCAGCTGGCAAAAGCGCAGCATATGCGTTTTTTGGCAAAAAACGATGGATAAATTCTTCTTTAACATAAATTTGAATTAGAGCTGATACAAATACACCTAATAAGATAAAAGGAACAGCTTCGATTACAATTCCTAAGAAAATCGTGTTTACATTAAGCCACGAATCGGGAATTGTAAAACCAGCACGATCATTTTTAAATGATTCAATATTAAAAAATAAAATTAAAAATAACAAAAGTAGAAGAAATCCAAGAAAATCTTTTCCGAAAGAGAAAAGAAATTGTTTCATTTTACTCATTCAAGTTCTCCTTATTGTTGTGAGTTTTATTTAGTGAAATCTATGAAAGTTCTTTTGTTATTTTAACACAGATTATGAGTAAGAAGTGTCTGTAATCGATTTGTAAAAATTAAGAAATGTTTGGCAAATTTACAAAAAAAACGATCTGAAAATAGGCTAGATTCTAAAAGTGATTCCTGTTACACTACGGTAGGTATATTAGATTGAAAGTAGGTGGAAGTATGCTTCAAGCTTTAATTATTTTTATTGCACAACTTATTTATGTACCTGTGCTAACACTCCGTACGATCACGATGGTCAAAGGGATGAAAGGGAAAGCATCAGCACTTGGTACACTTGAAGGTGTAATTTATGTTGTAGCGATCGCGATTGTATTTAGTGACTTATCCAACTATTTAAATATGGCTGCCTATGCAATAGGTTTCGGTGTAGGATTATATATCGGGCAAATTATCGAACAGAAGCTTGCGATTGGTTATGTGTCGATTGAAGTAAATATTATGAGTAAAAATGAACAGTTAACAGATAGGCTACGTGAAGTCGGGTTTAGTGTGTCAACCGCGGAAGTGGAAGGAATGAATGAAGCAAGGCGATATCGTTTAGATTGTACAGCGAGACGAGACCGGGAACAGGAGTTTATTAAAATTGTTAGTTCATATGAACCTAGTGCGTTTATCGTTTCATACGAACCTCGTAACTTCAAAGGTGGTTATATTACAAAGGCAATGAAAAAGAGAAAAGAAAAATTTCTTAAAAGCAAAGAAAATGCTTCCATATAGAAGGAAAGCTACAAAAGAGGGTATGCTCTTTTGTAGCTTTTTTGTGAGTATGGGCAAAAAGAACTTAAAAGTCAGCTTACAGTATAATTAGAGTGCTTGTAAATAAGAATAGTTACTATTTGTAAGACGCCCAGTTGTATGCTATTTTTAACTAGAAAAGGAGTGGTGGATATGTTGAAGCGAATTCCTGTATATATTTTAACTGGTTTTCTCGGTAGTGGGAAAACAACGATACTAAAGAGGATGTTACATCATGTAAAAGTAAGCGGACAAAAGCCAGCATTAATGCTGAATGAACTTGGTTCAGAGAATGTCGAGAAAGAATTATTTAACGACGAAGCAATGATTGAGCTTCTTAATGGATGCATCTGTTGTACGATTCAAGATGATATGCGCGTAGAAATTGATAAGTTGTTAAAAAGTAGAGAAGATATTGATGTATTATTAATAGAAGGAACAGGGATTGCCAATCCAGCAGAGATTATTGAAGCGTTAACCCATCCGGACGTTATTGATAAAGTAGAGATTCAATCTGTCATAGGACTTGTCGATGCTAGTCGCTATCTTGAATATCAGAGCATGTTTCAGAGTTCGAAAGAGATTAGAACAATGCTTAAGCAGCAAATTACTACAAGCACATTATTAGTAGTTAATAAAATCGACTTATTAGATGAAAAGAAAAGACTAAAAGTAACATCTAAGTTAGAAGTTCTTAAAGGGATGAATGTCCCAATGGTTTTTGCACAATACGGAGAGGTCGATAGTGAATTGCTGTTCGAACGTCGATTTTTTACGAATGCATTACATATGCAAGATAATCCAGAGATGCACCACCATGTCCATCATTCGCATCCGTTTCAAGCCATTAAAATTGAAGGGTTAGAAGAGATTGATAAAATGAGCTTTGAAAAGTGGTTAAAAGGCCAAAGTCAATCGTTGCTACGTGCGAAAGGGTACATTCGATTTAAAGGAAGCTCGCAATTATTTTCTTTTCAATTTGCTTCGAATCAACTGGAGGTAATTCCAATTGAATCAAGTAAATCTAGTTGTATTATTTTAATTGGAGCAAAATTAGATGATAAACAACTGATGCAATCACTATATTCGATGTAAGGCAGAAAGTTTGATTGTAGTTACAATTTCATTCAAGATAGTAGTATCAATTGTAAAGGGGTAGATAAAATGAGAGTTCTTGTTATTGGGGCAAATGGTCAAGTTGCAAGGCAGACATTAATTAAGCTAACAGAGGCTGGTCATACTCCGATTGCTATGATTCGAAATCCTGATCAAGCAGATGAATTAAAAGCACTTGGATGACAAGAGGTCGTTGTTGCTGATTTAGAAGGAGACTTTTCTCATGCTTATCAAGATGTAGAAGCCGTTATATTTGCTGCTGGGTCAGGTGGACATACGGGGGCAGATAAAACGATATTAATTGATCTATGGGGAGCGATTAAAGCCGTTGATACAGCAGAGCGTTTAGGTGTGAAGCGATTTGTGATGCTAAGTTCTATGGGAACGGTTGATCCGGATAAGAGCGAGCGCATACGTCATTATCTTGTTGCGAAAAAGCTAGCTGACGATCATCTCAAGCGCTCTAGTCTGACCTATACAATTGTTCGTCCAGGTAGCTTAACAAATGAAGGAGCAACACAAATGCTCAAATTGGAAAGTGAGATTCAAGATCGTGATAATACGATTACCCGAGAAGACGTAGCTATTGTACTTGCAAAAGTGGTTGATCGTGAGAATACGTATGGAAAAACATTTGAAATTTTAAATGGAAATGTTCCAACTGAGAATGCATTGGATATCGTATAATAACTAATTTGGTTACACAGCAATAGCGGCTGCGTAACTTTTTTTACTTGTGTCCTTATTCTATATGTTATAATTTAACAGCTACTATTCGGTAGCGGTAAATGGATAATAAAGAATTGCCTAGGGAATGTTGCTCATTTTTAAAAGAGCATATCTTTTCCATTTTAGGGGGATTAAAATGAGTGCAGCTTTTGGTTTAACTGGAGAAATGCTTGTTCTTTTGATGATTGCTTTAATAGGTTTTATTATGAGGAAAGCTAATATTTTACCGAAGGAATCCAATCAAGTTCTCACGCAAATTATCCTTTACATTACGTTACCTTGTCTCATCATTTATTCAATGGATATTTCGTTTTCAATGGAATTATTTGTAGATATATCTTGGTTATTAGGACTTTCCATTTTTGCTTTGCTCGGGACGACAGTCATAGGGTACTTGATGAGAAAGAGGGCAAAATTGCCTGCAAATAGAGAAGGTGTATATGAGGCTGCAATTATCTTTGGCAATCAAGGCTTTATGGGGTATGCAATTGCGTATTTGCTTTTTGGGGAAGTAGGAGTTCTGTATACTGCTTTTTTTATGATTTTCTTCTTGTTTTATGTGTGGACTTATGTCATTTATGTTGTTGCACGTGTTGGTCAGAAGATTTCATGGAGGCAGTTGTTTCTTAATCCAGGGGTTATTGCGACTTCACTTGGGTTTATAGTGATGGTCCTACCTTTTAGTTTACCTTCGTTGATTGGAAGTGTACTAGTTGACATTGGAACGATGACATTGCCTTTATCTATGATTCTTATTGGAAGTTTACTAGCAGCTATTAGTGCTCTAGAGTTTAAACAATTGATGAAAAATCAGTATATTTGGTATGCAACGGTTGCTAAGCTAGTGCTTCTTCCCATGTTACTAGTCCCTTTTCTATGGTTACCTGTTTCGACAACCGTCATGGGTGTTGCCATTTTGGTTACTGCAACGCCCTCTGCCCCAACTGTGCCTATGTTTGCGCAAAAATATGGGGGAGATGTCAGTTTTTCCTCTGTCATTGTGGCAACTACAACGATTTTATGTGTGATTACTATCCCAATGTTGTACGCGTTCATATTGTTTATTAGATGATTAGTAAATAAGGATCCAATTATAGAAAAAACAAGAGTCTGCCCTCCAGTGCACAATACGGGGGAGACTCTTGTTTCTTTTAAAGACCCTTTTATAATTCAATAATCATACTGTTATCTAGGAAGAAGTATACAAAGATTGCAGCAGCAAAACAATAAATAGCGAAATAAACAAGCTTGCTTTTCTTTAAGAAATCAATCAACCATACGATTCCTAGCCAAGAAAAAATGAATGTTGCGATAAACGAAACAATAAGCGCTGCAATACCTACTTCTGCGACCATCGCACCATCTGTAAAATCTCCAATCGCTAAAACACTAGATCCTAATATAACGGGGATTGATAACAAAAAGGAATAGCGAACAGCAGTATCACGACTCAAACCAGCAAATAGAGCTGCGACAAGGGTAGCACCAGAACGTGAAATCCCAGGGAAAACGGCTAATGTTTGACCAAGACCAACTATGATTGAATCTTTAAAGGTCATGTCTTTTTCTGTACGATTGCCGTATTTAACAAAGCGCTCAATAATAATCAGAAAGAGACCAGTTAAGGCAAGGGCAATGGCAATAAAAGGTGGTGTCTTCATGGAAGCTCCAATAAAATCTTCAAGAACTAAACCGAGAACACCTGTAATCATCGTAGCAACAATGATGTAAATTCCAAAAAAGAATTGTGTGCGGTTATCTCTAGAGCGATCGGCAAAATAGCCCAAGAAACCGGTAATAACTACTAATAGATCTTTACGGAAATAAATCACAACAGCAAGAATGGAAGCTAGGTGAAGAAAGATTTCAAATCCAAAACCAGGGAACTGATAGCCTAAAAGAATCTGTGTAATGACAATATGTGCTGTACTTGAAATAGGTAAAAATTCAGTAATACCTTGTACAATTCCAAATATTAATGCTTCAATAATTGACATGTAATAATCCATCCTTTCTTGTAAAGTTAGCAACCTTTAAGTCACTAACTTTTCCATTCTACCAAAATTATCTTTTTTCGGAAAGATACATTTATTGTAAGAGTTTGTTTAAAAAGAGATGAACTTTCTTTTTCCGAACAATCCTTATTTTCTTTAGAACTTGCGTTTTAAAGAAATTCCTCACTATAATAAAAGTAAATACTATAGAAAGTAATGGGGGAGAACAATGAAACGAAGAGTCACCATTAGTGTGTTGGGCATTGTTGTTGTCCTGATCATCGGAATTGTCTTTTTCCAAGAACGACAAGAAATTGGGAACGAACCTGGGATGATAGCTGAAAACTTTATATTGCCTATGCATACTCAAGAATCTGGGGAGTTATGGGACTATCATGGTGATATTATCATACTAAATATGTGGGCTTCCTGGTGTGAGCCATGTCGTGATGAAATGCCTGATTTAATGGATTTGCAACGTGATTATTCAGAGGAAGGACTGACAATATTAACAGTAAATATGCAGACGTTTGAACGTACATTACAGGATGCTCCTAATTTCATCGAAGAGCTTGAAATCACGCTACCTGTTTTTTTTGATGTAGAGGGTGTCGTAGCAGATCGGTATAAAATCATCGGAATGCCTATCACCTATATTATCGGAAGAGATGGAACCATTGAACATTTTATACGTGGGGAAGTCCATTACGACGGACTTGAATCGTTAATTCAACCGATGCTACATTAGTAAGTTCATTCATTTCCTCATTATATCTATTTCAATTTCTTTGACTAAGTTTCTTCAGTGTGGAAAGGCTAAAACTAAATAATATTTTTCGGGAATGATGATAAAAGTCATTTTTAAAAGCTCCTTGTTAAGGCGTGAGAGTATGTATAAACAACTGAAAACAACAGTTCTTGAAATAACGTACGAAGATTATGATATTCAAAAAGTTATAACGGATAAAGGAGCTAGGCGTGCCATCTTGTATAAACAAATGACGCCACCAGCAAAAGTGGGTAATGTGCTTCTTGTAAATACAACAGCAACAGAGCTGCAATTAGGAACGGGAGGATGGGATATTGTCTGCTCTTTATTAGAAGAAAATGACTGGATTTCAGAAGAATCCAAAGGTCATATTATAAAAGCACGATATACCCCTATTCAGCATAGTGTGATGGCTGTCGAAGCACAAGAAAGTCCATACCATGAACACTTTACCAAGTCTTTTTCACTTTTGGGTAAACCGGTCTGGCTGGCAGAATTACATAGTATGGTTCCGCTCTTTTATTATGTGTCTCAACAATTACGAGCCCAAAGCCGGTGTTGTGTCATTTTTGATGATCAAGCTTCTCTTCCTTTAAAATTAAGTGATCAACTTCGTGAACTTGAAAAGGAAGAAGGTTTTTACTCTATTACGGTAGGGCAAGCATTTGGTGGTCAGTTTGAGGCCATTACCGTGGCATCGGCTTTACAATTTGCTGAAAATGTATTACAAGCAGACTTTATTTTGATTTCTGTTGGCCCAGGTGTCGTTGGAACAGGCACCTGTTATGGATTCTCAGGGATGGTTCTTTCCAATTGGTCGCATACAGTAAGTGCTCTTGGAGGGACACCAGTCTGGATTCCAAGACTATCATTTGCTGAATCAAGAAAACGTCACTTAGGGATTAGTCACCACACGCTGACTCCATTAAGTCAATTTACGTTTAGACCTGCTATGTTACCCTTTCCTTACTTAAATGATTTGCAACGCCAAACGGTTGAAGAGCAACTAGAGTCATCTCGCCCGTTTCAAACAGATCACAGGATTCACTTCGCAAAAGACCGTGTTAGTAACCTAATTGAATCAGCTTTAAAAAGGACAGCGATCCCCATTCAAACGATGGGACGTAAGTATGAAGCAGACCCTTTGTTTTTTTGCGCTGTTGCAGAAGCGGTAAGATTTGGATTGGATTGTGAACCGTTTGAGTAAACGGTGTCAACCCACTCTTCTAACGTATGAAAGGAAGCTCGCATTTGCTTTAATTTTGCTTGAATCTCCCATGCTTTGCCTGCCATAATAACGCCTTGCTGATGAATATAAATTTTCATTGGCTGCTCGTCCTTTCTAAAAAGAATATGCTACACTTCTATGAAGAAACAGTGAGAAAAAGTACAGAAACTTCCCAGTTACGTACGATAGAATGGTAAGAAAAAAATTTGGAGGAGATTATGGATCATTTACATGAGAAGACATTAAATACGAAAGAAATTTATAAAGGTCGAGTCATTGATTTGCAGGTTGAAGAAGTAGAGCTTCCGAATGGAAAAACGAGCACTAGGGAAATTGTAAAACATCCAGGTGCTGTGGCAATTTTGCCAATAACGAAGCAGGGAAAATTAGTTCTTGTTCGTCAGTTTAGGAAAGCACTCAACAAGACGATTGTTGAAATTCCAGCTGGTAAACTTGAGGCGGGTGAAAACCCATCAGATTCTGCTAAAAGAGAATTAGAAGAAGAAACAGGGTACAAAACAGATCAGTTAGAGCTGCTTCTTTCCTTTTATACGTCACCAGGATTTGCAGACGAACTAATATATTTGTATTGGACAGATCAGTTAGAAAAAGGATTTACGAACATGGATGACGATGAATTCCTTGATATTTTAGAAGTGACACTGGAAGAAGCTGAACAAATGATAGAAGATCAAATGATTCATGATGCGAAAACTGTTTATGCTGTGCAATATTTAAAAATGAGAAAGTGGGAGAATCGGTGAATACATTCCAATCATATGTGGCAGACTTACATATTCATATAGGAAGAACCCGATTAGGAGCAGCAGTTAAAATAACAGCTGCTCCTTCTTTAACCTTACAATCTATTATTCAGTATGCGGCGGATATCAAGGGAATTGACATCGTCGGTGTGATTGATTGCCATGTAATAGAGGTATTAAAGGAAATTGAAGACGATATAAACATGAAAAAAGCAGTCCCGTTATTAGGCGGAGGAATTCAATACCCGGGGGTTACGTTACAACTTGGGACAGAAATCGAACTTTACGATGAAAATTGTAAAGGACCTATTCATGTTCTATGCTATATGCCGACAATCGAAAAGATGAGAGCTTTTAGTCGCTGGCTAGCAGCAAGAATGAAAAATCCTACACTGAGTTCTCAAAGAATATACGAGAATGCAAAAAACGTTCAAATAAAAGTAAAAGACTTAGAAGGGTTATTTATTCCTGCACACGTATTTACTCCATTTAAAAGTCTATATGGAAAAGGTGTAACCAACAGCTTAACAGAGGTGTTTGATCCAACTTTGATCGATGCAATTGAACTTGGGTTAAGCAGTGACACGGGCATGGCAGACCAACTAGAAGAGTTGCACAACTATTCATTTCTCACAAATTCAGATGCTCATTCATTAGAAAAAATGGCACGAGAATATCAAATTGTACGAATGAAAACTCCCTCATTTGAAGAGTTGAAATTAGCTTTAGCTCAGCTTGAGGAAAGAAAAATTGTCGGGAACTATGGGCTGAACCCTTTACTAGGTAAATATTACCGGACCATTTGTGCCAAGTGTTCTATACCAACTGAAGAGAATAGATGTAATCATTGCCGATCTTCAAAACTTATTAAAGGTGTATTTGAGCGATTGAGAGAGTTGGCTTCGAATAAAACCGCAAAAATAGAACGTCCTCCTTATGTTCATCAAATTCCATTAGAATTTATTCCGAAACTAGGCAAAAAGACAATCGAAAAGCTTAGAGATTATTTTGGAACAGATATGTCAATTATCCATCATGTACCTGAAGAGGAACTAAGGAAAGTAGTCCAACCATCTATAGCGACAGCGATACTAGCTGCACGGAAAGGCACTCTCTCTATTAAAGCAGGTGGAGGTGGAGTCTATGGAAAAATAGAGCGCAATAAGAATTCATAAATCTACGCAAAGAGCCTCAATGAGTCAGAAAAATGTTTAATTTAATAGGAGATAAGAACACATGAAACTCTCTCTGCTTTTACTGCTCTAAAATTAATAGACGTACATAGTCATAGATTTCTGGCATGTCTCATAGAGTGAAGTAAGAGCAAAAGAGGAGGTCTTGGCATGATGAAGTACGGTTTAAGAGAGATGATAGCGATCCATTTGGAAGAAAACCGAACGATTTATGTATTTACAACAGTTTTATTTTTAATAGGTATTGTATTTGGGGCAATTGTTGTTAATAGCTTAAGCTTAACGCAAAAGCATGATTTATATATGTATTTGAACCAATTTTTTGGACATGTTCAAGAAGGGGAGCTTGCTCAATCATCTGCCATTTTTAGCCAGAGTTTTGCTCACTATGCAAAATATTTTGGTTTAATGTGGATTTTAGGCTTATCGATTATTGGCTTGCCTGTTATTCTCATTCTTCTCTTCTTAAAAGGTGTAGTTGTGGGATTTACTGTTGGTTTTCTTGTCAATCAAATGGGAATGTCAGGATTCTTTTTATCGTTCGTCTCCATCATGCCGCAAAATTTTATTTTAGTGCCAGCTTTCATTATTGTCGGAACTGCAAGTATTTCGTTCTGTTTAAAAATGGTACGCCAACAGTTTATGAGAAGAACGAACATACCGATATTCCCTCAATTTCTTAAATATTCTCTACTAATTTTATGTGTAGGATCGGCACTCGCATTCGCATCTGCCTTTGAAGCATATGTATCCCCAGTCCTCATGCGTTTAGTAATTGATTCAATGGTATAAAAGAGATTGTTCAAAAAGTAGCAATTCTCAAGACTGCTATTAGTGGTTATCAGACAGCAGGCCGCAATGTGCGGAGAGATTGTGCTTCCTCGACAAACTTTTAAAGTTTGGCTTTCCCCTTTTTGGACACTCTTACACAATGAGCTTTTCTAACGAGATATCACATTATAATTATTATCATATAATAACTAATATAACTTTAGAAGCAATAATCATTATCGATTGACACTGTTTTTTTGAATGATTATAATGAAAGGAGGGAAAATGGTTGAGGGGAGGCACGGACGAATGGAGAAACGACTAGAACGAATTAAAAAACACCTGCACTCACAAAGCTACAAGCTTACGCCACAAAGAGAGGCAACAGTAAGAGTGTTGCTTGAACATGAAGAAGATCATTTAAGTGCAGAGGATGTTTACCTCCTCGTAAAAGAAAAATCACCAGAAATTGGACTAGCAACGGTTTATCGTACACTTGAATTGCTTGCCGAGTTAAAAATCGTTGATAAAATAAATTTTGGCGATGGTGTATCTCGTTTTGATTTGCGTCAAGAAGGAGCGGCTCATTTCCACCATCATCTTGTATGTATTGAATGCGGAGCTGTTGATGAAATTCAAGAGGACTTACTTGGTGATGTTGAAGAGGTTGTTGAACGTGATTGGAATTTTAAAATTAAGGATCATCGTTTAACCTTCCATGGAATATGTCATCGTTGTCATGATAAAGAAAAGCGTGCTGAAGGATAAATCATTACTTCATATGATCACTTTTAATGGGGCCAACTCTTATTTAATAGAGGAGGCTCTTCTTTTTTTGAAAAAAAACGACCAAGATAGCTGAAATAAAACTTAAGAGAACCCTCGTTAATTAGGTATATTCCGGGTAGTTTTTGGCATAGCTTGTTAAAAAGGGGTTTATAATGGAGGGGTGTCCCATGAGATCTTGGTTTCGTTTAGTGATTCAAACATTAAAAGTGTTTCTCTTATTTATGGGATGCACACTTCTCTTCTATTATGGTATTCTGTGGGTAAGTCAAGAATATGAAAGTTATCATCGCTATGATGAACCGCAAGGAAAAGCTATAAAAGTGTTTCAGATGGAGAAGAGTGGTACGAGTTCTTCTTCATGGATTGACCGTTTAATGTTGTTCTATCAAGAAGGTGAATAATAAGTAGGGGCGATATAGATGGAACATGAAATAAACGATTTTATGCAATACATACAAGTAGAACGAGGGTTAGCTCAAAATACAATTCAGTCATACCAGCGTGATTTAAAACAGTACGAATTATACGTTAAGAATGTTGAAAATAAAAAATATATCAATGAAATTGATCGACAAACAATTGTCCAGTATTTATATTTTCTAAAAGAACAGGGAAGAGCAGAAACTACAATTGCAAGAACCATAGCTTCGATACGTGCTTTTCATCAATTTTCTCTTCGTGAAAAATTCGCTGATCAGGATCCATCTGTTCATTTAGATATTCCGAAACGTACAAAGCGATTACCTAAAATCTTATCAATGCAAGAAGTGGAGGCATTGCTTGTTGCTCCATCTGGTAATGATTTATTTTCGATTCGGAATCGTGCGATGTTAGAAACGTTGTATGCAACAGGTATGCGAGTATCAGAGTTAATCAATTTGACCGTTAATGACACTCATTTGACGATGGGGTTTGTAAGATGTATTGGGAAGGGGAATAAAGAACGGATTATTCCACTCGGTGGAGAAGCGACGAAAGCGTTACAATTGTACTTAGAACATAGCAGGCTTCCATTGATGAAAAACAATCGTCATGATATTTTATTTGTGAATCACCATGGCAAACCACTTTCTAGGCAAGGGTTTTGGAAGATTCTCAAACAATTAGCAGCCAAAGCTAAAATAGAAAAGCCTTTAACTCCTCATACACTCAGACACTCGTTTGCTACGCACCTACTTGAAAATGGGGCGGATCTTAGAGCGGTACAAGAAATGTTGGGACATGTAGACATTTCAACAACTCAAATTTATACACATGTAACAAAAGCAAGAATGAAAGATGTCTATGCTCAATATCATCCGCGGGCATAGTATTTTTATGCTCTGTGTCAAGGTCAGACTTCTGACAACTATAAACGTCTAAATTGAACAGAATACTTGGGCATAATAAGTAGGACAAAGGAGGAATTTAGCTGTGGGCAACTATCGTTATAATCGTATTTTTTTAATTGTTATGGACTCTGTTGGGATAGGAGAGGCTCCCGATGCGGCGCAATTTGGTGATGAAGGTTCTGATACATTAGGTCATATTGCAGAAAAGATGAAAGGTCTTAACTTGCCTAATATGGCACAGCTTGGATTAAGTCACATTCGTGAAATTCAAGGAGTCGAAAAAGTGAAAAGTCCGCTTGCAGATCATGGGTTGATGCAAGAGGCGTCAAGTGGAAAAGATACGATGACAGGGCACTGGGAGATTATGGGCCTTCATATAAAAGAACCTTTTCAGGTGTTCCCTCATGGCTTTCCACCGGAATTAGTGGAAGAGTTAGAAAAACAATGGGGAAGGAAAATGATTGGCAATAAAGTTGCGTCTGGTACAGAAATTCTAGACGAATTAGGATCAGAACATGTAGAAACAGGTAATCTTATTGTGTACACATCGGCCGATTCAGTTTTGCAAATTGCGGCACATGAAGATGTAGTGCCAATCGAAGAGTTATATGACATATGTGAGAAGGCACGTAAGATTACGCTTGATCCGAAGTATATGGTTGGGCGAATAATTGCACGTCCGTTTATAGGTGAAAACGGGAAGTGGCAAAGGACTGCTAATCGACACGATTATGCGTTAAAGCCATTTGAACGTACTGTAATGAACGAGCTTGCTGATAATGGCTTGGATTCAATCGCCCTTGGAAAGATCTCAGATATATATGACGGCGAAGGAATTACGGAAGCCATTAGGACCGTTTCAAATGATGATGGTATGGCAAAGCTTCTCGAAACCGTTCGTAAATCATTTACTGGTCTTAGTTTTTTAAATTTAGTTGATTTTGATGCCGTTTATGGTCACCGTCGTGATCCGATTGGGTATGGCAAGGCACTTGAGCAATTTGATCAACAGCTTAAGCAGGTAATTGCTGACTTAGGAGAGAAAGACTTATTAATTATTACAGCTGATCATGGGAATGATCCAACTCATCACGGAACAGATCATACTCGTGAATTTGTCCCGCTTTTGGTTTATAACAAAAAGCAGACAGGAGCGAGAAAACTCGGTATTCGCCAAACCTTTGCTGATGTGGGTGCCACGATTGCGGAGAATTTTAAAGTGAAACTGCCGAGTAATGGAACTAGTTTTTTACAGGAACTTTCATAGAGGAGGAAATTGTTTTGACTAATATACAAGTAATTGAAAATACAGCATCATTTTTACGTGAGAAAATGGGGGAAGCACCGTCCATTGGGTTAATTTTAGGTTCGGGCCTAGGTGTGCTTGCAGAAGAAATTGTTAATCCTATCAAGGTTTCGTATGATGAGATTCCTAACTTTCCTGTATCAACAGTAGCAGGACATGCGGGTCAACTTGTATTTGGAACGTTAGAAGGAAAACAAGTTGTGGCAATGCAAGGACGTTTTCATTTCTACGAAGGATATAGCATGGACGTTGTCACACTTCCTGTTCGAGTTATGAAGGCATTAGGGGTTCATCAATTGGTCGTAACAAATGCAGCTGGTGGTGTCAATGAAGCATATGAGCCAGGAAATTTAATGATCATAAAAGACCACATTAATAACATGGGGCAAAATCCATTGATTGGACCAAATGATGAAGCATTTGGCGTACGTTTCCCAGATATGTCAAGTGCATATTGCGAGGATCTCCGTGGTCTTGCACGTAAGCAAGCAGAAAAGTTAAATATTAAGATTCAAGAAGGTGTGTATGTCGGAAATACAGGTCCGGCCTATGAAACACCAGCTGAAATTCGTATGCTGCGTACATTAGGTGCTGATGCAGTTGGCATGTCAACTGTTCCTGAAGTCATAGTTGCTCGTCATGCGGGGCTTAGTGTTCTTGGAATTTCGTGTATCTCGAACATGGCAGCAGGTATCCTTCCTCAGCCGCTTACGCATGATGAAGTCATTGAAACAACTGAGCGTGTGAAAGCCGACTTTTTATCACTTGTAAAAGCAATTGTAAAAGAAATGTAAGGTATTCCATTTTGAAAAGGGTGTGGAGCGTATGCGTATGGTTGACCTAATTGAAAAAAAAAGAGATGGGTATGAATTATCAAAAGAGGAAATTCGTTTTGCGATTGAAGGCTACACGAAAGGCGATATTCCAGATTATCAATTAGCAGCTTTCGCTATGGCGATTTACTTTCAAGATATGACAACAGCTGAACGGGCGGAATTGACAATGGCTATGGTAGAATCAGGTGATCAAATTGATTTAAGTGCGATTAAAGGGGTCAAGGTTGATAAACATTCAACTGGGGGAGTCGGTGATAAAACAACGATTGCTCTTGCACCATTAGTAGCGGCTGTTGGCGTACCTGTTGCAAAAATGTCTGGACGCGGCTTAGGTCATACCGGTGGAACGATTGATAAGCTTGAAGCGATTCCTGGATTCAGTGTAGAGATCGATACGAGTGAATTTACGCAACTTGTCAATAAAAATAAGCTAGCCGTTGTCGGACAAACAGGAAATCTAACACCTGCGGATAAAAAATTGTATTCATTAAGAGATGTAACCGCAACGGTTAATTCGATTCCATTAATCGCTAGTTCGATTATGAGTAAGAAAATTGCATCTGGTGCGGATGCCATTGTACTAGACGTCAAAACAGGCTCAGGCGCTTTTATGAAACAACTAGATCAAGCAAAACAATTAGCAGAAGCAATGGTTGAAATTGGGAAAAGTCTTGGACGTGACACGATGGCTATTATTTCAGATATGAATCAGCCACTTGGACAAACAATCGGAAATGCACTTGAAGTAAAAGAAGCGATTGAGATGTTAAAAGGTGAAGGGCCAGAGGATTTACGCGAATTATGTTTAACACTAGGCAGTCATATGGTCTATTTAGCGAAACAAGCATCATCGATCGAGGATGCACGTCAAAAGTTAGAGGACGTTATTGCTAATGGAGCAGCATTGAAGGTTCTGAAGACATTTATCCAAGCTCAAAACGGAGATCCATCAATTGTGGACCATCCAGAGAAACTCCCAGAAGCCAACTTTAAGATTGAAGTTAAAGCAAATCAATCTGGCACTGTTTCTGCTATTGTAGCAGATAAAATAGGAACAGCTGCAATGCTACTCGGTGCTGGACGGGCGACAAAAGAATCTCATATTGATTTGGCTGTGGGGATAGTTTTGAACAAGAAGATCGGTGATCTGGTTTCACCTGGTGACTCGATTGCAACGTTACATACAAATAATGAAAATGTAAAAAAAGTTATAGATATGGTGATAGAGGCTTATTCGTTTTTGGATGGAGAAGTGGGGAAGCCAACACTGATTTATGATGAGATTCATTAAGAGAAGGTTAGAAAAAGTAGACTGATTTCAGTCTGCTTTTTTAGTTAAAGCGTTGTGGCGAGCAAAGGGTTGATTACGGTGAGTAAAAAAAGTTTTGTAGCAAGCAAATTAATCTATACGGCGAGTTGGTAGCTCAATGCGGCGAGTAAAAACAAAAAAAGCTTGCAGACAGACCTAATTAGCATCATCTACAAGCGAGCATTCTTTATTTTTTTATAACTGCATCCAGTGCTACTTCCATCATATCGCTAAAGGTCGTTTGGCGTTCTTCTGATGTTGTTTCTTCACCGGTTAAAATATGGTCACTTACAGTCAGCACAGATAAAGCATTTCTACCGAATTTCGCTGCGATTGTATAAAGGGCGGCTGTTTCCATCTCAATAGCAAGAATGCCGTATTTCGCCCATTTTTCAAGCTCGCCATTGTCGTTGTAGAACATATCAGCTGTAAAGACGTTTCCTACTTTTAAATTCAATCCTTTTTCAACACCGACGTCATATGCCTTCTTTAATAGATCAAAATTCGCTGTAGGTGCATAATCGACTCCGCCGAAAGTTAAACGATTCATTTGCGAGTCAGTAGATGCACTCATCGCTAAAATGACATCTCTCACTTTTACGTCCTTTTGAATCGCTCCACAAGTTCCGACACGTACTAAATTTTGGACATTATACTCTTGCATTAATTCATTAATGTAAATAGAAATTGAAGGTACTCCCATTCCTGTTCCCTGGACGGAAATACGCTCTCCTTTATATGTACCTGTAAAACCTAACATCCCTCTTACTTCGTTATAACAAACCGCATCTTCTAAAAAAGTTTCTGCAATATATTTTGCGCGTAAAGGGTCACCTGGGAGAAGAATCGTTTCTGCAATTTCACCTTGTTTTGCTCCGATATGTACGCTCATGAAATGTCCTCCTATTGCCTCTATAGTAAGAGGTTATAATTCAATTACAACTATAACATAAACAAGGGACATCTCAAATTATGAGGGTGAGCATAGCTGTATCTTGTCACCCTCATTCAAGGAATCATAGCTTTTTTGGATTGATGAAATTCATCGTACTTAGTAATGAACTTTCTACACTTGTATCTTTAACAAATATCCTTTTCAGGATTCTTGACCTCAACCTCGTTTAAATATCCACTTTCCATATTTACCGTATAAGCTGAAATGCTAACACGTTTCGGGACGAGTGGGTGTTTTATTAGTATGTCGAGACTTTGCATTAATGTTTGCTCGATATCATTTTCAGATCCATTTAGCCATGAAAGTACGTCTTCTCCAACGATTCGACTGTAATCAATAGCTTGAATGAGTCGTAAATCAATCCCATCTTTCTCAAACTTATCTAGCATGATTGTCTTATTAAACTTAGGACTTGTATGCTCCTTTGAGGCGATTAAATAAATTTGTTCAACATTTTCTTGGTAGATTTCTAGGATAATATTACGAACTAAACAACCATATGGCTGAGTAATAGCAGCATCGATACTGGAAAGAACAAGTAGCTTCGAAGCTTCCAATTTTAACAATTCGGGTAAATGTTGTTGAAATTCATGTTTAATATCTGTAATCACAAGAACCTTTTTCGTTGAATTCGTTTCATTTATTCCTTTTAACATGTGAATCACTCCTTTTTGAAATTATAACCACTGGGCAAATTGATAATAGAGTGGAATTCCGATAATTAAATTGAATGGAAATGTAATGCCAAGTGCAAGGCCTAAATAAACAGATGGATTGGCTTCTGGTACCGACGTTCGTAGGGCAGCTGGTGCAGCAATGTAAGATGCACTGCCTGCAAGTACCCCCATTAATGTCATTCCACCAAGAGACAGTCCAATCATATTTCCGACAAGAACACCTATCACGCCGCCAACAACGGGCATAATAATTCCAAATAGCAATAATTGTAAACCGTGTTTACGAACTTCAGGCAAACGTTGACCAGCAGTGAGGCCCATACTAAGTAAGAAAAGAATAAGTACACTGCTATATAAATCAATAAACAATGGTTGAATAGCAGGAAGCGCGTTTTCTCCAGCAATTAGACCAATAATAAGCGCTCCAAGCAAAAGTAAGATGCTTTTCCCAAATAACGCTTCTTTTAACACATCTTTATCAATGAAAGATGTTAAAGGTGATGTAAAGGCAAGATTTCTGGAAGAATAACGAACGGCCTCCGTTTTCTTCTGATCCATAACTTTTAGCAATAGCAACGAAATAATAATAGCGGGGCTTTCCATTAAGACAACCATTGCATTCATGAATCCTTCATACGTTGTTCCAGTATGGTCAAGAAAAGAAATGGCAGCTCCATAAGTAACAATACTGACTGATCCATATGTCGCTGCTAATGCTACGGCATTCTTTTTATCAAGTTTGATCGTCTTTAAAAGAATAAGTGCCACAATTGGTAACAGTGAGCCAAGAAAAATGGTTGCGATAACAGGACTTATCACTTCTGATAATGTATATTTAGAAAGTTCAATTCCTCCTTTTAATCCAATGGCTATGAGAAGAAAAATGCTCAATGATTCATTTAGAGCACTTGGAACTTTTAAATCTGATTTAACGAGTGCGGCTATGAGTCCAAGAACAAAAAATAGTACAACAGGTGATAATAAGTTTTGAATAATAATTTCATACATGTTTAAATTCCTCCTTTTATGCAATAAAAAAACCGACAATCAATAGAACAGTCGCATCTTTTAAGACGATTCTGCATCTAATCATTGTCGGTTTACCTTTAACGAGCTTGTGAATCTCTTTAAAGATCTCCCATATTTTGTTTAAATTAAAGATTTTTCTAAGTCGTTTGTAAGTCTGAACACCATGATGCGTTCACCCGTTTTTGTACTGATATCAGTGTGAAACGTTATGACCTCTACATTCACTAGTTGCTCAATTAATTCACCTAATGTTTCACGACCTGATTCAACAAGTTCTGAGCGGATTTTTTTTATTGATAATCTCCCCTCATCCTTTTGACAAAGTGCATATTCAGCTGGAGTTAATATGCCCTTTAACGTGACAATAATCATGTCTCGTAGGATATCCGTTTTAACTGAAACCGGACCTCGCCCTAAGAAATCCTTTTCCCATTGGGTTAATGCTTTTGAGATCGCGGCTTCGACTGTACCTTTTGTTTGTACCATGAAGATACTACCTCCAAATTTTGCTTTTTCTTAAATACAATCATATACAAAAAAACGGCATATTTCCTCAAAGATGTGATCGATGAAGAAATACGCCGATTTATCGTAACGTAAAAGCTTGAGAAGTTTTCCTTTTTCAAACAACCGATGTCTATCAATTGTCTGCTAAAGGAAACAGAGTCAAGTCTTTCTCGTTTGATCTCTCGGAATTAGATTACATAAATCATAGCTCGGGTATGAAAAGATGTCAATCTTTTATTTCTTAAATTAAAGATAACGTTTTTAAGTATATTTAATTTCTTTTCTCAATCACTCAGTAGTGTTAGAATCAGTATGGTGTAGAAATAACCAAGAAAAAACAATTGTCATCTTTATCATTCTTCTTTATAATATTGAACAATGAGCTAAAACCAACTTACTTTGTTGGTTTTTTCTGCTAATGTTCTAAAGAGAAACAAGTTAGGCGGGAGGTATGTCCATTGAAACCAATTAGAGTACAGGCTTCTCCAAGTTATTATCAATGTGAAATAGGAGTATACAACAGGTTAGAGTCATTATTGAATGAGGGACGTGTTGAACATGCTTTATTGATTCATGGGGTGAAATCGCTTGAGGCCACCGAAGATAAGCTACCCGCATTTGAAAAGGTAGATGTTCACTTTGAGCAATACAGCGGAGAGTGTTCATTGAGTGAAATAAATCGATTGCAAAAATTAGCCGAGACAAGTCAAAGTGACGTTATCATTGGTCTTGGTGGTGGAAAAGTGATGGATGTAGCAAAAGCTACTGCAAATCAAATGAATCTGCCAGTTGTTTTGCTTCCTACGCTTGCTTCGCAATGTGCAGCTTGGACACCGTTAAGTGTTATTTATACAGAGACAGGTGATTATCTCAAGTATACACAATTTGTAACAAATCCTTGGATCGTCCTTATTGACCCAACCGTTATTGCTGCATCACCGATAGAATATCTTAGGGCTGGTATCGGGGATACATTAGCTAAATGGTATGAGGCAAGAGCGCTAACCAAACATATAGATCAAAAGAGAGTACCTGTACTTTTGTCTTTACAAGCAGCAAATCTTTGTAAGAACTTACTTCTTGAAGAAAGTGAACAAGCATTAGCAGCTCTCAATAAGAAAGAAATTACAAATTCCTTGCTAACGATTATCGAAACGAATATAATGGCTGGTGGGCTTGTTGGCGGACTTGGTGATGAGTATGGTAGAATTGCAGGCGCACACTCTGTTCATAATGCATTAACACAATTTGAAGAGACACATGCGTTTCTCCATGGTGAAAAAGTGGCATATGGTATTCTCGTCCAACTAGCGCTTGAAGAAGAACAAGAGGAATTAAAATCATTGCTTCCTTTTTATAAAGAAATAGGGTTGCCTGTATCATTAGAAGAGCTTGGACTTACTAATGAACAGAACGTAATTAAAACAATTGCAGAAGGTACACTACTGCCAAATGAATCAATTCATTTTATGGGCGATTCATATACAACTGATGATGTTATTCGCGGGTTAGAAACCGTTGAAACATATAATAAAAACTAGAGAGAATGGAAAGTAGGAGAGAACAAAATGAAAAAAGTATTAATTTCTGCTTTAACAGCTTTATCAATGATTGGTCTTGTAGCTTGTGGTGGTGGCGATGGAGATGCTGGCACTGGTGAATTACCTGAAGATAAATTAAAAGTAGGTGTAACAGCTGGTCCACACGAACAAATCATGGAAAAAGTTTCAGAATTAGCAGCTGAAGAAGGTCTTGAACTTGATGTGACTGTATTTACAGAATATGTAATGCCAAATGTGGCTCTTGATGAGAAGGAGTTAGATCTAAACAGCTTCCAACATAAGCCATATCTTGATAACTTCAAAGAAGATCGTAACTTAGACCTTATTGAAGTAGCTACAACGGTTAACTTCCCTATGGGCATTTACTCAGTTGAAGTTAGTGATGTAGCTGAATTACAAGAAGGCGATAAAGTTGGTTTGCCAAATGACCCAACTAACGGGGCACGTGCTCTTATCCTTTTTGAAATAGCGGGTTTAATTAAGCTAGATCCAGATGCTGGAGTAGCTGCAACAGTAAACGATATTACTGACAATCCACATAACTTAGAATTTGTTGAGCTAGAAGCTTCTCAAATTCCAAGACAATTAGATGAGTTAGCAGCAGCTGCGATTAACACAAACTTTGCCATTGAGCATGGGTTTGTACCAACAGAAGATTCTATTTACATTGAGCCAAGTGATTCTCCTTGGGTGAACGTCATTGCTGTTCGTACAGAGAATGAAAACGATGCCGTTGTGCAAAAATTTATTGAAATTTATCAATCTGAAGAAGTAAAACAATTCATTGAAGAAGAATTTGCTGGTTCAGTTGTAGCTTCATGGTAAGATAAAATAAGAAGAAGAGCGGGTGACTACTAAAGTCGCCCTCTTTTCTATTAAGGAGTTGTCGAATATGATCGAATTGAAGAAGGTTTCAAAAACATTTGCATCTAAAAAATCGAATGTAAAAGCGTTAGATGATGTTTCGCTTCATGTGAAAAAAGGTGAAATTTACGGAGTAATTGGCTATAGCGGTGCAGGAAAAAGCACGCTTATCCGTTGTGTAAATATGTTAGAAAAACCGAGCGAAGGCGAAATCGTCGTTAATGGAATTACAATGACAGGTCTACCTACTAATAAATTGCGGGAAGCACGTCAAAATATTGGGATTATTTTCCAAGGATTCAATCTTTTAAAAACTGCCACAGTTTATGAAAATATTGCGATCCCTTTAAAATTAACCGGTATCGCCAAAACAGAAATAGATGAACGAGTAAAAAAATACTTAGCAGTCGTTGGATTAGAAGAGAAAGCTGATTCATATCCAGGACAATTATCAGGTGGACAAAAACAGCGAGTGGCAATTGCACGTGCTCTTTCTCATGAGCCCGATGTTTTATTAAGTGATGAAGCGACAAGTGCCCTTGATCCAGAAACGACAGAATCAATTTTAAGTTTATTGCTAAAAATTAATAAAGAGTTTGGGATCACCATCCTGCTTATTACGCATGAAATGCATGTCGTGCAGAAGATTTGTGATCGTGTTGCTGTGATGGAAAATGGACGAGTGATTGAAGAAGGCAAAGTTATTGATATTTTCTCGAAAAAAACATCGGAGACAACAAAGAAATTTATTAATAGTTTATTTCCTGAGGATATCCCAGAAGAAGTGATCAGTTCTCTAAGTGAACAAGGACCAGTCATACGGCTTTCGTTTGTCGGTGATTCTACAGGAAAGCCAGCTCTAGCAGAAGTAGCAAAGAAATATGATGTCTACACAAATATATTATCAGGGAATATCGTTCAATTAAAGAACGAACCTTATGGCCGTATGGTTATACATTTACAAGGAACAAATGATCAAACAGAGGCAGCAATTGCTTATTTAGAAGCAGAGGGCGTCCACATAGAAAGGGTGAAGTTGTAGGATGTTACAAGTAATAGAGTTTTTTGATCGTTGGGGAGATCCAATTTGGAAGGCGACAATTGAGACGTTTCAAATGGTGTCTATTTCTCTAATCATATCCATCATCATTGCACTACCATTAGGTACATTATTAGTTTTAACTAGACCGAATAAAAGTCTTGAAAATAAATATGTATATCAAGTATTAAATGTTGTTATTAATATTACTCGATCGATTCCATTCATTATTTTACTGTTCTTCATTTTACCTTTTACAAAATTTATTGTCGGCACGTCAATGGGAGTAAAGGGAGTTATTGTTCCACTTGTTGTGTATACAGCTCCATATATTGCTCGTTTAATGGAGTCTGCTTTACTTGAAGTGGATAAAGGAGTTCTAGAAGCGTACGAAGCAATGGGGATTAAAACTAGACATATCATCTGGCATGTTATGGTTCGCGAAGCACGTCCATCTCTAATTCTAGGTCTTACGATTGCGACGATTGGACTAATAGGAGCAACGGCAATGGCCGGACTTGTTGGAGCTGGTGGATTAGGGGACTTAGCCTACCGATTTGGTCACCTTCGTTATGAGCCAGAAGTGATGTATGCAACCGTCATTCTTTTAATCATTCTCGTACAAGGCATTCAATCACTTGGAAATCGTTTTGCATCTAAATTGAAAAAAGATTAAGTGAGGTGTTGAAAATGTCTCTAAACATCGGTTTTAGATCACCTGAACAATGGGAGCAATTAGCCAAGGCTCATTTAGATAAAGGTGCTTTTGATTATATTCAAACTGGTGCTGGTGCTGAGGAAACACTTCAAGCGAATATAGATGGATTTAAACAATGGAAAATTGTTCCGCGTGTCATGCGTGATGTTTCAAGTGTTGATGTTTCGACTTCTATCTTTGGAGAAAGAGCTTCTATGCCTGTATCACTTGCCCCCGTTGGCTTTCAAACAATCATTCATCCAGATGGAGAACTTGCAGCAGCTAAGGCAGCAGCTGCTCAGCAAGTTCCATATACGGTCAGCACGGTCTCGACGTATTCAATGGAAGAAATTGCAGAAGCAATGGGAAATGCTCCAAGGTTTTTTCAGCTGTATTGGCCAAGTGATGATGACATCGCCCTAAGTTTTATAAGGCGTGCTGAGCAAAATGGCTTTTCAGCAATATTTGTAACCGTTGATACGCCTATGCTAGGATGGAGAGAGCAAGATAAACAAAATCAGTATTTTCCTCTCCGTAAGGGAGAAGGACTTGGAAACTATTTGACAGACCCTATTTTCACAGAGAAAACACTCGCATCGAGAGAAGGAACAGAGCAGACTATAGCGGAGGTAGCTTCGCGTCTTTTTAACCGCTCGCTTACATGGGAAAAAATAAACTGGCTTCGTAAACAAACGAAATTACCGATTGTTGCAAAAGGTATCGTTCATCCAGAAGATGCCAAGTTAGCTGTGGAAGTTGGATTAGACGGTCTTGTTGTCTCAAACCATGGTGGAAGGCAGTTAGATGGTTCAATCAGCAGTATTGAGGCACTCCCTGCTGTGAAAGAGGCGGTTGGAAACGACATTCAAATTTTATTTGATGGCGGGATTAGAAGAGGTGCAGATATTGTAAAAGCTCTTGCTCTCGGTGCTGATAGTATCTTAATTGGGCGCCTTTATGCATATGGTCTTATAAATGGACAAGCAGGGGTAATGCATGTCATTGCTCAGCTAAAGGAAGAATTGGAGACCTCTCTTGTTCTAACAGGAGAATCCTCCCTAGCTTCACTTCAACAAGCAACTCTTGTAAGAGCACAGAAATAAATCTAGTGTGGGTACTTTCCATTTTATCTATAGATAATCATATTGAGTGTACATCCTTTGACAATATGGTTATGAAAGATTAAATGAAAAGTGCCCTTTTTTTGTTGGAGAACTTGTAAAGTTCCCTTTTAGCTAGTAAAAATATTGTCCATCAAGATCTAACAAGAGAGCATGAAAGTCGGTCAAATGAAATCAGACTTAGTCCAGACAGTAAGTCCTTAGTTACGAATTGCTATGATGGAAAGCTTGAGAGGCGAGTAAGAGCAATGTCCCATCATCCATTGGAGGGTTGTGAAGACCTGCACGAACATCACGATAATATCGCTGTATAGGATTTTGTTTAAACAAACTTTGTGCACCAACAACACGCATAGCTCGGTCGACAACTGTATTTGCTGTGTTCACAACCTGATATTTTACAGACCCGAGTTCAGGTTGTAATTGCTGCCTCTTTTGCTTAGAGCTTGTATCCCATTTTGCAGCGACACTATACAGGAAGTGTCGTGCCTGTAGCAAATCAGCTTCATTTTCACCAATTTTCATTTGAACATTTGGTAAGTCTTTAATTGGTGAAGGGAGACTATTCGGTGAATAGGTACTAGCAAATTCAATTGCAAAATTTTGAGCAGCTTGTGCAATACCTAAGTAGCAGGCAGGAATATGTAAGAGCCACCCCGCAGGGCTTTTGTTTCCGGGGGTTATCGTCTCAACAAAGTGAGCATCAGGAATTAATACGTCCTCTAAAAGAAGGTCATGGCTAGCCGTCCCTCTCATTGAAATCGAATTCCAAGTCTCTTTAATATAGACTCCTTTATCAGCGCGAGAAATTAAGAAGTTTCCAACATTCCCATCTTCCATTGTTGCTGAAACGAGAAAATAATCAAGTGCGGGTGCCATTGAGGTGAAGCTTTTACGCCCTGTAATGACCCATCCTGTTTCAACTTTTCTAGCAAGGGTCGTTGGTTTCCCTCCTCTTGTCGGACTGCCTGTTTCGGGTTCAGATGCAGCTGCATTTAGCAAAGCCCCATTTTGAACAACATCAGTGAAAACTTGATCTAGAGTTTCTTTTGGCCAGTCTTCTCTCTCTCTTAGTTGTGAAATGATACCCATATGCCAACCAATTGATAAGGCGGTTGAACCGTCAAATTCAGCGATTATTTCTTGGAGAGGCAGCCATTCAGATAAAGAAAGACCTAGTCCACCATATGTTTTTGGGACCGTAAGAGAGTGGTAGCCAATTTGCCTTAAATCATGAATGTTTTCAATTGGGAATGAATTATCTTCATCATGTTTTTCTGCACGTTGAGAAAAGGCTACAGCTATTTGTTTAACGATGTTTTGCCGTTCTTTTGTTGTAGTTGTTGTTTGGAGTTGCATAAATTGTATCCTCCAATTCATTGTTTTTTTTATTAGTTTATCATAAAGGGTGAGAGATTAAAGAATGAATGCCTAATCACGCTAAGGTCTAATGGACACAGAGGTTCCAATTGGGATGGTTCGTGCTAATTCTTCTACGTCATCATTGAACATCCGTATACATCCAAGCGATACATAGTGCCCGATGGAAGCTGGGTCATTCGTGCCGTGAATACCATAGGATTTCTTAGATAAGCTCATCCACATAGTTCCAAAAGGTCCGCCTGGATTGGGTGCTTTATTAATAATAATAAAATCACCTACAGGAGTTTCATGAAGCATTCTCCCAACACCGACTGGATACACTTTTTGAATTTGACCTTGATACATGAGTGTAAGAGTTCGATTGGCTAGTGAAATATGAATGGAATAAGGGATTGTGTTTGGAGAGGGAAGACCGGGTATAACGATTGATTGTCCTACTAAGATCATGTTTGGGTCAATATTGGGATTTGCTGTAACTAAAGCTTGAAAAGGGATACGATAATCTTCGGAAATGGAAAATAATGTTTCACCTGCTTGAACAGAATGGATCATATAAATACCTCCATTTTTATTTTGTATTAAAGTATGTAGATTCGTCTTGACTGGTTAATAAAGCATATAAGTAATGCTGTCACGCTAGTCCAGATTGCTATTATTTGAGGAGTTTCGATTTTACTATGATGAAATCGTATGTTATGAAAAGCAAATATATGGAGATAATTCTAGTAATAAGGAAAATTGCGGATAATAACTTTACTTCGAATGCTATCGAAAACAAGTTTGATAAAACGATTGGATCGGTGTTCTAATGAAAAAGTATATGATGAAAATTTTTTGTCATTGGACAATAGTGTTAGTGTTCTTCTATCTTTTAGTTGTTGGAATCATTATTTTATCAATCATATTTTTAGCGACATGAAAGAAAACATGGTGATTGTTTAGCTTTCTGAATAGACTTTATCATTATTCCCTTCATTGATTAAGTATGTTTTAATAAAAGGAGTATAAAACACTAGGGGGATTATAAATGAAACCATTGCAAATATCTGCTGAGACCGCTCAAAAACTTTCTAAATCATTAAATGTGCCGATTGAACAAATTATGCACATGCCACAGCATATTTTACTTGCTAAGCTTGCTGAACTACAAAAAGAAGAAAAGAAGGATCAGTAACTTCCTTCAAGTGTTTTGTAAGCTAACTCAAAGACTATTATAAAACCAATAGAAAAAGAGACACAAATTTGTTAATTTGCTGTCTCTTTTTCTATTGGTTGGTCGTGTGAATTTTTTGAACCGGTGAATGGGCAAGGAGTAATAAAAGCAGCGTTCGATTTTTCTTTCGTTCGAACGTTTCTTTCTCTTGTTTTGTTTTTACTAAAGGGACTAGGTGGAAATTAAGAAATTCTTAAGATTTGTGACTACTGAATGTTAAGATTTCTTGTCTACAATGAAGTTAGTTCAGCAGAGTTCTTTAATTATATATAATTTTGAAAGGGGGGAATGTTTGTGGATAATTATTATGTGTTAGTCGTTGATGATGACAAAGAAATTCGTGAAGCGATTGAAATATATTTGAGAAATGAAGGCATTACCGTAATTCAGGCGAAAGACGGAATTGAAGCGATTGAGAAGTTAAATGAGCATCAAATACATTTGATAGTTCTAGATGTCATGATGCCACGAATGGATGGGATCGCAACCACGTTTAAAATACGTGAAAATAAGAATATACCAATTATTATTCTAAGTGCTAAAAGTGAGGATACAGATAAGGTATTAGGACTACAGGTTGGAGCAGATGATTATGTAACAAAACCGTTTAACCCGCTTGAACTGATTGCAAGAGTAAAGTCACAGCTTAGAAGGTATGTGTCTCTTGGTACTTATGAAGGGGTCAAGAAAGTGATCGATTTACATGGACTAACATTAGATCAGTCAGCAAAAGAGGTAACTGCGCATGGGGAAGCGGTCAAGTTAACCCCAATTGAATACAAGATTGTAGAATTACTTATTACAAATGCAGGACGAGTTTTCTCGATCCATGAAATATATGAAAGAGTATGGAATGAACCATGTTACAACGCAGAAAATACAGTTGCCGTTCATATTCGAAAAATACGAGAAAAGATCGAAATTGATCCGAAAAATCCAAGATATTTAAAGGTGGTGTGGGGAGTTGGATACAAAATGGAAAAATAGAGCAAAAGTTCTAGGATGGCTTGTATTGTTTACTCTTGGAGTCAGTGGTCTACTATCGGGATGTAACCAAGGATTCGGTTATATGACTAAGAATTATTTTCAAACGGACCAGTTTACTTATCAATATGAGGACTTTGTTGATCAGCTAAGTGTGTTTGAATTAAATCAGATGACAATGGAAGAAGCAATCGCTGTATTAACAGTATCAGAAGATGAAGTTAATGAGCATCGATATCGCTATGGAGACCTAGGAGAACAAATAGCAAACATACAAAGGCAATACGAAGGCCGGATTCAAAATGCATTAGATGCAGAGAACGAAGAAGTTGCGGAAGCATACACTACAGAAAGAGATCAGAAAATAGATGACATTACAAAGAATTTTACAGATGATGATCACATCCGTGAGAAAATCATCGAAGAGAAAGAAAAACGAGTTGAAGAATATTTTAAAGAAAAAGAGCAGTCTCGTTCAAGTTTTATACGTACAGAATCAGGATTTTATTACTATTTAAGGGATATTCATACAGGAGAAATTTATACGAATGTGACTTTAGAGAGCGATGAAATAAATAATTTCTTTTCAAGTCGAGAGACGCTTTTTATGCAAAACTATCCATCTGAGCAGCAAGGATATCTAACAACTGATCGGTACCATATGTTTATGGATGATGAGCTAGCATATATATTATCAGAGGAGGTTCGTACGTACGAGGGGAAAATTGCTGTCCCAAAATCAGTCGAAGGAAACAACCCGATTGTGAGCTCTTACCAAGATTTTCAGCAAATAAAACGAAATTATTATCTTTATACGATAGCAGGAGGAGTTGCTTTTCTTGTCAGTTTGTTTATCTATCGACGAAACCCCATCATTAATAGAGTTAAACTATCAAAATGGAGACCGTATTATTCGAGAATCCCACTAGATGTAAAGTTATTTATATTGCTAATGAGTGTTTTTTTAACAATGAATCGATTATCCTATTTGAATCATATTCCATATCAATCAACAAACGGATTTATTCAGGTAAGAGATCTATTAATTGATCTATCTATCGCAACAATAGTTTTAACAGTCACACTTATGCAGCTGTTCTTTTTATATGACCTACTAAAGGATAAATCTCAAATCGCTACCGAATGGAATCGATCATTTACAAATCGAAGTTATCGAGCCATTCAAGAAGCTTTCTTAAATAGAAGTACAGGGTTTCAAATGTTGGTTCTCTTAGCGAGTGTATTTGTGTTTGGGGCAGGTGCCGTTTTAGTGTTGCTTAACCCAATTATTTTAATCCCATATAGTTTTAGCTTCTTTGTCGTTGGGATTCCAACGTTAATTATCATTGTGAAGAGGATTGGTTATTTTAATCGAATTGTTGAAAATACCAACGTTCTAGCAAAAGGAAGCTTCACTGAAGATTTACCGATTCAAGGAAAATCGGTGTTGGCTAATCTAGCAAGAGATATTAATACGTTAAAATATGGTGTGAAAACATCAAAGAAAGAACAAGCGAAAAGTGAAAGACTGAAAACAGAACTTATTACAAATGTAAGTCATGATCTTAGAACACCATTAACTTCCATTATTACGTATACAGAATTATTAAAAGCACCTGATATATGTGAAGGAGATAAAGAGGCTTATATTCAAATCATTGATCGAAAATCAAAACGATTAAAGGTACTTATTGATGATTTATTTGAAGCTTCTAAGATGGTAAGCGGAAACATTGAGCTTGTAAAAGAAAGAGTCGATATTGTTCAATTGCTACAACAGGCACTAGCTGAACACAATGAAAAGATAGATGAATCCACTTTGCAATTTCGTGTATCGGCACCAGAACCCCCTGTTCACGTCATTGTTGATGGGCAAAAATTGTGGCGAGTATTTGATAATTTAATTGTCAATATCCTTCACTACTCATTAGAGAATACGCGAGTGTATATCTCAGTGAAGGCAGACGAGAATAAAGTTGTTATTACTTTTAAAAATGTGACCAAATATGAGCTTGGTGATAATGTAGATGAGCTGTATGAACGATTTAAGCGTGGCGATGCTTCTCGTCATACTGAAGGGTCTGGACTCGGACTTGCTATAGCCAAATCAATAATAGATTTACATGGAGGAAGTCTAGATATAAAGGTTGATGGCGATCTATTTAAAGTCATTGTTGCGATTGAAAGATAAGGAATTGGATGTTTTACACAAGAGATTCATAGAAAGGATTAGCCGTATTCTAGTTGCTAGAATACGGCTAATCTTTATTCAGTTAAGAATCTGTAGCTTGGCCCTTACTGGTGTTCGATGTTTCGATTCTAGAATTTCTTCAGAATAGCCAATTAAAAGCAAACCTATAGCCTTTTCATTATCGGCATTACCAAGGTTTTTCTTAAATGCTTCACTGTTTATGAAACCACTCGTTTTCAGTACTTTTCTAAATGAAAATAGCGATACGATAAACTTAATCCAACTAAGTATAAGAACAAAGCAAAATAAGCTGGTAAAAGGTGAATGAATGTCGTATAACCAATAGCAAAATGTATAGCAATGCCACTTATAAAAGCAGGTAGACCTCCTAATAGCAAAGTCCACCAGACCCACTTGCTTCCTTGCTGGAATCCCCATAAAGAAACCATTAATACTAAAAGACCAACACTTAAAAGGGCACTGCCAAATCCTGCACGATCATGAGCAATGACTGGAATTAATCGCTCGTTAAATTCATCAAGCATTTCTTGTGGCATACATAAATAAAGTAAATCAGTAGCAACAAATGTAGTCGTTATTCCAATATAGGATATGACGATGCCTCCAATAACAAATGAGAACCCTAATACGACAAAGGAAAATTGCCCATACAAACTAAGTTTCCAAAACCGATGATTCGTTCTGTTTTTAGAAGACGGGGCTTCCTTCAGGTTTCTTGTTTTTATAAAACCAATTAAATAGAATGGCAATAAAATGAGCCAAAACAAGAGGTGAAGCCAGTCAAAGTACCCATATCCAATAAAGAGAAAAATTCCTAAGAAACCAATAATCGCAGCAGTATCAGTCGCTTGTTTTGTCCAAAGTATCCCTCTTCTAATACCGTAACGTGCCAAAAACATATAGATAATACCACCAGAAACCATGGTCCCAGCGAGTGTCATACGATCATGCGCCATAAAATACAGAATCCGTTCATTAAAAAGGGAAATCGCTTCTTTTCTCATATTTAAGAAGGACTCATCGTAGGGAAGGATAATCGTTGTCATGCTCAGAAAGAGAGCGATCAATCCACCTATAAAAATCGAAAATCCAAACAGCCAATACCATCCCCAGCCTTTCTTTGATACTTCACTCTCAAGATCCATCTCATCAAGCTGTGCTTCTTTAATCCGCTTTGGTAAGCCAGGACCGGAAAAGACATATCCTTGAGACAGAATGATGAGATCAGCACCCTCGTTTAGTAAGGAAAGTGCATGGCTTGGTCCTGAAACACCTCCAACTGTAACGATAGGGAGAGAGAAATGGTGTTTTTTTAAAAACTTTATGGCCTTCAGGTGTGATTGATTGATTACTGTTTCAGGTTGATTAGTGCCTTCATCCAGAACAATTCCAGCAAAGGTTGACTGAATTTCTGCCAAAGGCAGTGATGGAATGTGATCAGTTGGAATAGCAAGAAATATGGGCTTTTTGACATCTTGCATCAGCTGAAGCAAGGTCTTATGTATGGGATCGACATTTTCAAGGATGAACGCGTCTGCAAAAGGCAGGAGTGCATTCGCCATTTCGAGCTGTTCATCCATGGTGCCTGTTAACCGAATGAAAAGAGGGTGGGTGATGTTTCTATGTTTTATTTTCTGAATGGTTTGAGCTAAGCCGATAGATTCATAGTTTTCATGAAACGTAATCTGATTGGTCGAATGATTTATCCTAGGCGGCACAGCTTTTTCTTGAGTCTGCATGGTGACAGGTCCGATTTCGATAAAACCAAACCCTAAGTTGGCAAAGGCTTGAGTGCCAGATAAATGGGGGTCTAATTTACCAGAAAATCCAATGGAATTTGAAAAGTACAAAGGATCAATTTTTTTTTCTAAACGTTTGGAGGATTCTTCTCGTCCTAAGAAATTGATTACATGCGTGCCACCAGGTATTGAAGCAATCCTATTCATGTTTTTATGAATGAATTCCCGAGACATGTTCGCAGGAAGCCGTGATAAAAGTGGTTTAAATAATGCATGATAGGACCAATCTGGCATTTTGATTCCTCCTGTTTGTTTCTATAATGACTTACTTTATTTTAGCATTTTTAGAAAAAGATCTGAATGGTGATTCCAATTAAAGATGGATATAATTAATAAAATAATATATATTTTATATGATTCAGGTGAAGAATGGGGGAAGACATTGGTGCATCTATGATCTATGTTCCAGCGCTTACGGTGATTCTATTGCTAGGGCATGCTCTTGCAAGAAAAGGGAAAAATGTAACAGATGAACGGTGATATGAATGAAGAATAAAAAGGTTTAAGCTAGCAAGAAACATTAGAAGGGAATATTCCTACGAAGGGATTCAAAAGAGTGTAAGGGGGATTTCGTTATTTTCATTATGAGTGAGTCATAGATCTTATTACAACCCTTCATTGTATTTGCGTATTTTTTTTTAAAAAATTCTCTATTCCAAAAATCCAAAGCGTAAAAATAAACATAGGAAATCAAGTTATCATTGCGATATGATACTTGATTTCCTATGTTATTTTTATTGCTTCTTCAGTTATAGGATCTTAAAGTTAATCTGGATGCTAATTCCCTTTATTAGTACCCCTTCTGATAGTCAACTAAGTTAATTGAAAAAGGTTCAGCTTCTAAATAATTCTTAAGGTTGGGTATAAGTATGTCTTTTACGACTCGTTCATCGTAATACTCTGTTGAACCTGAAGTGTGAGGCGTAACAATGACGTTTTCAAGTTCCCATAAAGGACTTTCTTCTTGTAATGGTTCTGTTTCAAACACATCTAACCCTGCACCTGCTATTCGCTCGTGTTTTAGTGCACGAATTAATGCTTTCTCGTCAATTACTTCTCCTCGACTAATATTGATGAGAAAGGAAGAGGATTTCATTCGTTCGAATTGTTCAGCTCCAAATAACTGGTATGTTTGTTTGGTGAGAGGCAATGTTATCACGACGTAGTCCAATTTAGGAAGAATGTCATTCATATTCGTTGTTTTATACATTTCATCAACGTACTCTGCTGGTTTTCCCGAATGTCGAAATCCGATTACTTTCATACCGAATGCTTTGGCGATTTTGGCTGTTTCTTGCCCAATTGCGCCCACTCCAAAGATTCCAACCGTCTTCCCATGAAGTTCTAGTTTCATCCCAGAATGGTGCCACATTTTTGTTTGTTGATTTCTCACATAAGTATGTATTTTTCTTGTCAGGCTGAGCATAAGTGCAAAAATTGTTTCTGAAATAGGGTACGCATGGACACCATTCGCGCTTGTAATCTGAATGTCTTGTGCTTGTAAATCTGTTAAGGGCAGGCTGTTCACACCTGCAGACCACGTTTGCACCCAGCGAAGCGAAGATTCTCCTTGAAGAACTAATTCTTTCATTTCTTTTTTCCAGCCGGCAATCACTTCGGCTTCTTTTAGATGCTCTTCCCAAACAATTCGATCTCGCCCTACGATAAGTTCCCAATTGGGAATAAGTGATTGAATCTGTTCAATGTACCTCTTATCTAAATTTTGAGTAATAATCATTCTCCGTTGCTTCATAAAATCCCTCCATTCTTCGTTACTATTGATATTATCAGATATTTCAGGAAAAAGGGTAGCGATTTCAGTCTTAAGCAGGAGAGTATACTTATGAGCGCCAACTGTTTATTTACTTTTTGACAACATTTCGAATGCAAGTAAAGGCTTGAAGAAAAAGCATAAAATAGAATAGAAGAATGAAGAGATCATGTAAAATGATAAATGAGTTAAACCAAAAGCTGTTGAGATTCTCAACAGCTTTTGAATGTTAGGTTTAGTGAGTATTTCGATCAACATAACGGCCGTAATCAGGAATCGCGATTTTATCAAAATCTTGTGCAAGCTTGTCTAAGCTTTCCGTTAATTCAACTCCGTACATAGGTGGTCCATGTCCTGTGATTGCTACTGTAGGTTCAAGGTGTTTTATAATGCCGACTGACTCCCAGGCAGCTTCCCAATCGGTTGTTAAGTAACGAGGGGGGCCGTTAATTTCTTTTTCCTGGGTTAAGACTTTATAAAGTGAATCTTGTTTAACGGTAACAAAGGCATCCCCAGCGATGAGAACATTGTCATCAATACGAATAAATGAAACATGTCCAGGAGTGTGTCCTGGTGTATGAATCCATCTCCATCCGGGCATTTCAGGGATTCGATGGTCATTAGGAAGTTCTTTGAGCCTGCTTCCTAATTGGATAGGTTCATTTGGGAAAAAGGAAGACATTTTTGCAATAAGTCCTCCTTCAACACTAGTATCTGGTTCAGGATAACTTTGTTTTCCAGTTAAATAAGGAAATTCGGCTGAATGCGCATAAATCGGAACATCCCATTTTTCAGCTAGTTCGATAATGGCGCCAACGTGATCAAAATGACCATGTGTTAATAAAATGGCACGTGGTGCTTCAGCCGAGCCGAATTCTTCAGTTAATGCTTCGATAATATCATCGGCAGATTTAGGCATTCCTGCATCTACAAGAATCCATTCGTTTGCTTTCCCTGGATTGCCAACAAAGCACACATTGACAACTTGAATAGGTAAACAATAAACCTCTTGTGCTACGGCTTGTATAACGCCATTAGTGATTGACGTTATTGGAATGAATTTATTATCTGTACTATCATGCATTTCTTGGTCCAATTTTACCCCTCCTTTAAAAAGTTCTTCTTCCTATACATAGATAGTGTTTATCCATTTTTAGGATTTATGTAGGAAAAACGCAAAACTTAGTTAAGAGCTTTTTTAGTTCTCAGTTAAATTATGGTTATCTTTAAACAAATTTCGGGCATTTGTTCAATTAAAAGTTATAATGAATAAAGTAGAGGCTTAAATAGGAGAGTGATTCATTTGTTCAAAAAGATCCATCATGCAGCAATAATTTGTTCTAATTATCAGGTGTCTAGGAAATTTTACGTTGATGTACTAGGCTTAAAGGTAATAAATGAATTATATCGAGAAGAGCGACAATCGTATAAATTAGATTTAGCAATTGAAGGAGGTGGGCAAATTGAACTTTTCTCTTTTCCAAGCTCTCCTGAAAGACCTAGCTATCCTGAGGCAAGGGGACTCCGTCATTTGGCGTTTGAAGTCGATAATGTAGAGGCGTGTAAAAAAAGCTTGGAAGCTAAACTGGTTGAAGTAGAAGATGTACGTATCGATGAGATAACGGGTAAAAAATTCACTTTCTTCTCTGATCCAGATGGTCTGCCTTTAGAGCTCTATGAGGCATAAATAGTGGTTGCTCCCAAATGGGAAACTCCCTTAGCCCATTATGAGAATTCCACTCTTAAAAAGGCTAAAGTTTCAGCAGAGGTACTACTCTTTTCTACAAAATGTTTCCTGCTAAAAAGTTGCATATGTTTGTCTCGTTTTCACACAATAGGTACTGACAAAGAACAAAGTGAGGTGAACAGAAATGGCAAACAGCAACAGTAATAGTAACCAACTAGTAGTCCCAGGTGTTCAGCAAGCATTAGATCAAATGAAGTATGAAATTGCATCTGAATTTGGCGTGCAACTTGGAGCAGATGCTACTTCACGTGCTAACGGTTCTGTTGGCGGAGAAATCACCAAACGATTAGTTCAACAAGCTGAACAACAATTTAGCGGTTCTCAATTTTAATTAACGTCTAGCCCACAAATGTCAATGATTAAACCTACCGATTAAAGGTAGGTTTTTATGTTTAATTTGATCCATTTTAGTGAATAGTCAAAAGTGCAGGATGAAATATAGGAGAGGTGGTCTATTCATGTCAGACGTACTATTTATCGCACAAGCAAAAGCAGTAGGAGGAAGAAATGGTCATGTTACATCAAATAATGGAGTGCTTGATCATAAACTGCTAATGCCAAAGGGGAATGAATCTGATTCTGAAGGAACGAATCCGGAGCAACTTTTTGCAGCAGGGTATGCTGCGTGTTTTGATGGAGCTTTGAACTTAGTCGCATCAAACCAAAAGAAGGAAATTGATTCAGAAATAAATGTAGAAGTTAGTTTATTAAAAGACCGAGAAGACAACGGGTATAAGATTGGAGTTGCCCTATATGCATCAATAAAGGGAGTAACGCAATCCGAAGCAGAAAAATTGGTCAATCAAGCACATCAAGTATGTCCTTATTCAAAAGCAACTCGAGGCAATATTGATGTTCAATTACACGTTACAGGTGAGTAAAAGTAACTGAATGCATTGCAAAGGGAAATTTTCATTATGAATTTTGGGATATTCACTTAACTTAAAAGAAACTGTTCAGGGATAATTTTAAGATCCTTGGGGCTAATTTAGCTTCGAGGATCTCTCATGTTACCGAGCCATTGAATCGTTTTTGTAAAAAGTTGCTGCTCCCAAGCGGTGTTTGAAAACGTATGATCTGCAGCTTCAATAAAAGTGAAATCGACTAGTCTCTTAGTATCTTTTTGAGAAATTTGGTTTGCATAGGTCATTGCATTTTCTTTTGGAACATCTTGATCTTGATCACCATGAACGATTAAAACAGAGCCATTGAATAATTCGATTGTTTCAAGAGGCTGATGCTGTTTTAAATCTTCAAAGAAATCATGACTTAAAAGAAAGCCATGATAATCATAGACTCCTTCAATTTCAGCGATTTCGATTGCTTCATCACCTGCGATAGCTGTAATGTCAAAATAAGGACGGGCAACAGGAGACCACAGAACAATCTGTTTTATTTCTGGGAATTGATGCGCTGTTAACGACGTAATAGCTCCTCCAAGGCTATGTCCAATGAGGATGATTTGTTCTGGGTCGACATGATCCAATTGTGAAACATATGTAATAGCCTCTTTTAACTCATTCATCTGCTTTGAAACTGTAACATCGCGGTAATCACCATCACTTTCTCCGCAACCACCAAAATCAAACCGAAAACTAATATAACCAGCTTCGGTTAAAGCTTGTGCTGCTTTAACAAATAAACGATGAGCTCCTACTTTGCTACCGACAAATCCATGAACGAAAAGAACGGCTGGATGTTGTTTTTTGGGAAATTCAGGATAGTGTATAACTGCTGATAATGAATTTTTATAAAATCGAATATTCTTTGTAATCATTGGTTCACTCTCCATATACCACTTAGTTGTAAGTATAATTGATGAAGTTAGTTAAAACAATCAATATCCGATAAAACAGGTGGAAATTATATGTTTTTTTCTGAAGTTCATAAAAAAAGCTCGGAACCGTACTTCCGAACTTAAAATTATATGAAACAGCAAAACTGAATCTCGCCCAAACCCCAACCCGTCAATTGTAATCATACTAGAAAAATAGCAAATTTCGAAGCAACCTTTTTCAGCGCCCTCCCAATTTCCCATTTCTTTGTTTGATAATTAAATACCAGAAATACGAAAGTGCAATGCTGATAAAAGCAATTTGCAAATAATATAAAATGTTGATCAACCTCTCTAATATATATGGAGTCTTTTCCTTTAGATTCGTCTTCTATGAAATATGAATCATTATCAAGTTCATCAGTTATAAGTGCTTCTCTATAGCTCTAATAGCTCGCACAGTTTATTATACCTCCACTAAATAAAAAAGAAATTAGATAGGAAAATAACAATAAATTACTTGCAACATATTTCCTATTCTCGTTATTCTCTCATCCTATCAAATTGATTTTAAGGAATCTAGATTTTAGATTTTATTGATTAAATGTGAGTTTTTTATGTATAAACGTAGCATAAATGGAAAAAATGGGGGGTAGCCAACTTGGGTGGAGTTTCTTCTTTTTTAGGTAAGAGAAAAAGACACCTAGGGACGACTATGAAAATGAGATGGAGGTCGGATGGAGATGAGGAAAGTTCTATCCAGTATTTTAAGCATATGCCTTGTTATAAGTGTTTTGACACCGATGGCTAGTGCAGAGGAAAGAAGTGCAAAGCTAGCTGAAAAAGCATCATCAGCTATTTTAATTGAACGAGATACCGGGGAAGTGATGTTTGAGAAAAATAGTCATGAGAAACTTCCACCTGCAAGTATGACAAAGATTATGACGATGCTTTTAATAATGGAAGCGATTGATAAGGGTTCGATTGCTTACGATGATATGGTTCGTACAAGTGAATACGCTGCATCAATGGGAGGTTCACAAATTTTCTTAGAGCCGGGAGAAGAAATGAGTGTTAGTGATTTGTTAAAGGCAATTGCAGTAGCATCTGGAAACGATGCCACTGTAGCAATGGCTGAACATATTGCAGGAACAGAAGAAGAATTTGTTGCAATGATGAATGAAAAAGCTAAAGAACTTGGTCTCGAGAATACAAATTTCATGAATACGAATGGTCTCCCTGCAGACAATCATTATACAACCGCGTATGATTTAGCGATGATCTCTAAGGAATTATTAAAGTATGATGACATTACCAAATATACCGGTATTTATGAGGACTACTTACGAGCTGATACCGAAGATAAATTTTGGCTCGTCAATACGAACAAATTAGTGAAATTCTATCCAGGAGTGGATGGGTTAAAAACAGGATATACACGTGAGGCGATGTACTGTTTAACGGCAACAGCAGAAAAGAATGATATGCGTGTCATTACAGTAATAATGGGAGCACCAACCCCAAAAGAACGAAATGGACAAATTACATCGATGCTTGATTACGCGTTTAACCAATTCCAAACACATAAGCTTTATGACCGCGATCATATTTTAGCTGATGTGGAAGTAAGCAAAGGAGATAAAGACACAATTCCGGTTGTGACGTCAGAATCAGTTTCTATTCTTACGAAAAAGGGTGTGAAAGTGGATGACGTCATCGAGCGGCTCGAGATAGATGCTAGCTTACGTGCACCAGTAAAAAAAGGGGATGTAATTGGAACATTGTTTATTGAAAAAGGAGGGGAAGTTCTTAGTGAGACGCCACTTGTTGCGGGTGATGATGTGTATGAAGCATCTTGGTGGAAGTTGTTTAAACGTACGCTTGCGAAATTTGGAGCTGCCTAACGCTTCTTTTGACAACTTTTTGCGAATGGCGACTAGTTTTGTCATCTAGCAGGAAGCTGGAAGCAAAAGAGCGAAATTCTCTCTAGCAAAGCAGTATTGGGTTGTACATGATATAGGTTAAGCCCAAGTGGAAAACTAATGTGAGCTAACTAGAGGGAGTGATGAAATGAGCTTACGAATTGATTTGGAGAAAAAAGGGAGTGTCTTGCTCGTCAGATTAGAAGGCGAGCTCGACCATCATACCGCTGAAGAATTACGTGGACAAGTTGAACAGAAGTTAGCAGACGGCAAGGTGAAGCATATTGTCTTAAACTTAGAGTTACTCACATTTATGGATAGCTCGGGTCTAGGTGTTATTCTTGGCAGATATAAACAAGTAAAAGCAAATGGAGGCGAAATGGTTGTTTGTGCAATATCCTCCTCTGTTAAACGCTTGTTTGAAATGTCAGGTTTGTTTAAAATTATCCGCTTAGAAGACAGTGAACAATTTGCTTTGCAAACTTTGGGGGTGGCTTAAACGATGCAAAATGTGATGGATTTGAAGTTTTCAGCTCAGAGCCAAAACGAGTCGTTTGCGCGTGTAACTGTGGGAGCATTTATTGCTCAACTTGACCCAACGATGGATGAAATGACCGAAATTAAGACAGTCGTATCAGAGGCTGTAACCAATTCAATCATTCACGGGTACAATAATAAACCAGATGGAATGGTATATATTCATTGTACTCTTGAGAACGGAATGATCGAATTAACGATTCGAGATGAAGGTATGGGTATTCAAGATATTGAAGAAGCTCGTCAACCTCTTTTTACGACAAAACCAGAGCTAGAGCGTTCTGGAATGGGATTTACGATTATGGAAAACTTTATGGATGAGCTTCAAGTTGTATCTGAACCAATGATCGGAACGACTGTATATCTAAAAAAAACACTCACAAATAGCAAAGCTATGTGTAATTAAGGAGTTTTGCCTATGGATGTCGAGGTAAAACAACAGAAGAAAAAGCAGGCACATTTTTCCGATGCTGAAGTAAAAGCACTGATTGCCAGAAGTCAGGACGGAGACCAAGACGCGAGAGACTTAATTGTTAATCGCAATACGAGGCTTGTATGGTCAGTTGTCCAGCGGTTTATGAACCGTGGCTATGAGGCAGATGACTTATTTCAAATCGGGTGTATCGGGCTTATAAAGTCAGTTGATAAGTTTGATTTGTCCTATGATGTAAAATTTTCCACTTATGCTGTACCGATGATAATTGGTGAGATTCAGCGTTTTCTTCGTGATGATGGAACGGTAAAAGTGAGTCGTTCGATAAAAGAACTAGGTAATAAAATTAGGAAAATGAAGGATGAAATGACAAAGTCGTTAGGGAGAACCCCAACGGTTAATGAGATTGCTGAGGCATTAGAAATCTCTCCAGAAGAAGTTGTCTTTGCTGGTGAAGCGAGTCGGTCACTTTCGTCTATTCATGAGACTGTTTATGAAAATGATGGTGATCCAATCACACTATTGGATCAGATTGCTGATCAAACGGAAACAAAATGGTTTGATAAAATTGCTCTGAAAGAAGCGATTCGCGACCTTGATGAAAGGGAACGACTAATTGTCTATCTCCGTTACTACAAAGATCAAACTCAATCAGAAGTAGCGACAAGGCTTGGTATCTCGCAAGTTCAAGTCTCAAGACTAGAAAAGAAAATACTCGAGCAAATGAAGCTCGAAATGGGAGATATATGATCTTCTCCTAATGAAGAACCCACTTTGGATTTAGTGGGTTCTTTTTGTATTTACTTGAATGCTCTAAGTAACATGTTAATAGTTTAAGAAATGTTTCCTTCATGAAATGACGTTAGCGATTCGTGGAGTGTTTACATAAACAAAGAAATCCTATTTTGTAATAGGATTTCTTTGTTTCACTCTATTGAAAAAGAATAGCAATCTCTTTTTGGTAGTCGCCTTTAATGATGCCTTTTTCCGTGATAATACCAGTGATTAACTCTGCTGGTGTAACGTCAAAGGCTGGATTAAAGACGTTAATATCAGCTGGTGAAATAAGGTGCCCATTGATGGTACGTACCTCATCAGGATGGCGTTCTTCAATCTCGATATCTGCCCCTGAAAGCGTGTCTACGTCAATTGTTGATAATGGTGCTGCGACATAAAACGGTATTCCTAATGATTTGGCAATGAGAGCCAGACCGTACGTTCCAATTTTGTTAGCAGCATCGCCATTGGCTGCAATACGGTCAGCTCCAACAATGACTGCATTAATGCCTTTTGATTGAATTGTATGAGCTACCATGTTATCAGTAATTAACGTCACATCAACGCCAAGTTGTTGTAGCTCCCAAGCTGTAAGTCTTGCTCCTTGTAAGACCGGACGGGTTTCTGATGCAAAAGCCCTCAAGGTGATGCCACGCTCTTTTGCAATATAAAACGGGGCAAGAGCTGTACCATAACGAGCAGTTGCAATTCCACCTGCATTACAATGGGTAAGCAATGTGTCTTCATCTTGAAATAAGCTAAGGGCATATTCTCCGATTGATCTGCAAATATCTTCATCTTCTTTTTCAATTAAAAGAGCTTCTGCTAAAATAGCTTCTTTTGCTTCTTGAACAGATGTAATATTTTCGACAACCGATAGGATTCGCTTGATGGCCCAAAATAAATTAACAGCCGTTGGTCTAGAAGTCTCTAAATAGGCAGCTTCTTTTTTCAGCTCTAAACGAAATTCATCAAAATTAGAAATCGTTGATTGTTGTGTTGAAAGAGCTAGTCCGAAAGCGGCAGCAATTCCAATGGCTGGGGCACCACGTACTTTTAATTCAAAGATAGCATCCCAAATATCTTCTATTGAAGAAAGTGTGAGATATTCTATCTTTTGTGGCAGCAATCGTTGATCGAGTAAGGTAATTTTGTCTTTATTCCATTGCACGGATCGAATAGGGGTATTAAGCATGTTCACTCACAACCTTTACTAATTCATTTATTGTTGCAATCTGACTTCGTTCGACGATTAATTTTTTTCCAAGCGTTAGTGCTGCCTTTTTTACTTTATTTCGATCTGCTTGATTTGAAATGCACTCAACATCTTCAACTCCTGCAAGACCGATCATGCGACGAATCACTTTACAACCAGCAAATCCGATTGTATCTTTAAATATCTCTTGTAATGTTTGCTCGAGATAGCCATCAATGTTCATGAAGACATCTTGAGGATATTGATTCCAGAGGCTGGTGAACTCTTCGCTAAACGCATTCCAGCTCTCGTCAATGATATTTAGTAAGTATTGTTGGTATTCTTGCCTTTGGAACTGATTTCTTAAATGAACTTGTTGAGACAAATAATTCAGAATAATGTTAGCAATAAATGCACCTATATCAAATCCCATTGGACCATAAAAGGCAAATTCAGGGTCAATTACTACCGTATCTTCTTCACGAACAAAAATACTTCCTGTATGAAGATCACCGTGAACGAGTGTTTCTCCTTTGGTGAGAAAAGCTTTTTTTAATGTAGCGACTTCCAGTTTTAGAGACTGATCTTCCCAAAGCATGGTCGAAACAAATGGCTTAAGGTCCTCATCTATATTGTTTGTGCCATGATCATAGAAAGGATCTGTAAATACAAGATCCTCTGTAATTTTGCACAGTTCAGGGTTTATAAAGCGACTACTCTGAACCTTCTTTTCTTGTTGATTAAGTCCAAAATCTGAATTGAAAAAGAGTGTATGTGCAAGAAAGTGTCCGATATCTTTTGCTAAATTAGGATAAATGTTTCCGGCAATTAACCCTTTACGTAAAATAGTGAAATCAGATAAATCATCCATGACTGTAACAGCAAGGTTTGTATTGCTAAAATATACCTTTGGAGTAAACTTTGGAACGAGCTGATATGTTCGTTTTAATGATTCACTTTCAATACGAGCGCGGTCTAAAGTCAGTGGCCAACTTGATCCGACTACTTTGGCGTATGGAAGTGCTTGTTTAATGATGACTGATTTACCAGAGTGTTCATTCTTGACCCGGAAAACCAAATTTAAATTTCCGTCACCAATTTCTTCAGAGGTGAGGTGGTCATCATGGTCAAATAATTGCAAATTTTTACTTAATTCTATTGCTGTTTCAATGTTTAAAGGCTCATAGATTTCTTGTTCTACTGTTGTCATATGTGCAACCTCCTAAAAAACGTGCGATTCTTAATCAAATAAAATGGAATTAGTATTTATCATAAAAAAATCCTCTTGAATTATAATTCAAGAGGATTGAAACATCGTGTTCGTTCCTCTTATCTGTCAGAATGTTCATCATTCCGTTGGAAGTAGCACCATTGCTTGGTTAAGCCGGTTGCCGGGCGTCATCGGTCCAATTCCCTCAGCCTTCTCGTAATAAGAGTTGATATGAATTTTTTACAAATCTTTAGTATTTGAGTGTCATCTTACACCGAGTGAAAGGGAACTGTCAATCAGATTTTGAAAATTGCGAGAACATTTAGCTTGATAAAGTGATAAAATTAAGATAATACTAAGATAGTCAAATTCTGCTAGGATTGACGAAATAAAAGTATACTGGCATAATTCAAAACTATCATTAGATACCAATTAAATAATTATTCGCAATGTAATAGGAGAAGTAGTTACAATGGAGGTTTTAGTATAGTGAGTGAAGTAATAGCAACGTACCTTCTTGAAGCAAAACCAGAAAGTTTAGAAAAAAAGGCAGAGGCAATTGCTGTAGGGTTAACTGTAGGTTCTTGGACTAATTTACCTGCAGTGGAACAAGCTCAGCTCGAACGACATAAAGGAAGAGTCGTTGAAGCAAAAATGGAAACAAATAATAAAGCTCGTATTTCTGTGGAATATCCAAATCTCAATTTTTCAAATGATTTACCGGCGATTTTGACGACAACATTTGGGAAATTTTCATTAGATGGCAAGGTGAGGCTCATTGACTTAGCTTTTTCTAATGAAGTAAAAAAAGGGTATCCCGGTCCTAAGTTTGGAATAGAAGGTATTAGGGAATTAACGAATGCATATAATCGTCCGTTATTAATGAGTATTTTTAAAGGTGTCATCGGACGAAATTTATCGTCGCTTAAAGAGCAAATGAAAGCTCAGGCCCTTGGCGGAATTGACATCGTTAAAGATGATGAAATTCTTTTTGAGAATGATCAAACTCCACTTGAAAAAAGAATTCCAGTTTGCCAAGAGGCTTTACGTGAGAGCTATGAAGAAACTGGAAAACGAACGCTTCATGCAGTCAACTTAACGGGAAAAACAATGGAGTTAAAAGATAACGCCTATAAGGCTGTGGAATTAGGCGCCGATCTATTGCTTTTTAATACATTCGCTTATGGTTTAGATGTGATGCAAGCTCTTGCAGAAGATCCGAATATTCCATTGCCAATTATGGCTCACCCGGCATTTTCAGGAACGATGATTTCTTCACCAGATTACGGAGTTTCACCAGGCTTGCTACTTGGGAAGTTAGCTCGTATGGCTGGAGCTGATCTTGTGTTATTTCCGTCACCGTATGGTTCTGTTGCGATGGCGAAAGAAGAAACGCAAGCGATAGCTCAGAACTTAACAAGTGAAGAGCCTGTCTTTAAAAAGGCGTTTCCTGTTCCATCTGCAGGGATCCATCCTGGCTTGACGCCTAAGCTGATCGCTGATTTTGGAATCGATAGTATCATTAATGCTGGCGGTGGAATTCACGGACATCCTGGTGGTGCTGCTGCCGGAGGAAAAGCGTTTGTTCAGGCAATTGATGCTGTACTTAATCATAAATCATTAATAGAGGCGGCGGCCGAGTATCAGGAGTTGGCTCAAGCTATCGAATTATGGGGAGGGGAATGACACTGAATCCGATGATCTTTTGTGATTTTGACGGAACGATTACCGATAATGATAATATTGTCGCGATCATGAAGAAATTTGCCCCACCTGAATGGGAAGCGATTAAAGATGATATTTTAAGTCAGCATATTTCAATTAAAGAAGGTGTTGGTCACTTTTTTCGTCTTCTTCCTTCCGAATTAAAAGAGGCCATGACAACCTTTATTTTAAAAGATGCAAAAATTCGTGCAGGATTCGATGAATTTGTATCATATACAAAGAGAAATAGATTAGATTTAGTCGTTGTAAGTGGAGGAATGGATTTTTTTGTTTATCCACTCTTAAAAGGATACGACTTACCTATTTATTGTAATGAAGCGAAGTTTAATGAAGAGACAATCCGGGTTGAATGGCCTCATACCTGTGATGAACAATGTACAAATGAATGTGGATGTTGTAAGCCGTCAATTTTGCGTGAAATTGGAGAAGGGCGATATAAAATTGTAATAGGTGATTCGATTACTGATTTACAAGCGGCAAAGCAAGCTGATTTAGTGTTTGCACGTGATTTATTACAGCAAAAGTGTGAACAATTAGGTCTGCCATATTACCCGTTTGAAACGTTTCATGATGTTATTTCGCTCTTAGAACAAAATGAGGTGAAAGTATGATATCAGCTTGGAATGAACTTGCCTGTGTAAAACGTGAACTTGCGGCTAGAGATTGGTTTCCAGGAACGAGTGGGAATCTTTCAATTAAGGTAAGTAATAAGCCTCTTACTTGTCTTGTTACTGTTAGTGGCAAGGACAAGTATAAAGAAACAGAAGAAGACTTTGTTCTCGTTGATCAGGATGGAAAAGCTCTAACTGAACAAGGGAAACCATCAGCAGAAACGGTGATCCACTTAGAAGTGTATAAGAGAACAGATGCTGGTTGCAGTCTTCATGTCCATACACTTGATAATAATTTGATCTCTGAGCTATATGCAGAGAAAGGCTCCATTACATTTCGGAATGTGGAGTTAATAAAGGCATTTGGGGTCTTGGATGCAGACGGGGAACTAACAATTCCGATCGTTGAGAATTTTGCGGACTTGCCAACATTAGGAAAGGTTGTGGGCGAACAAATTTCAGCTGATACAAAAGCGATTTTAATACGAAACCATGGTATTACAGTATGGGGGAAAAATGCATTTGAGGCAAAAAGACATCTAGAAGCTTGTGAGTTTCTATTTTCCTATCAAATGAAATTATTACATGCAAAAGCATTAAATCTAAAGGAGGTTTTATAACATGGCAATTATTAAAGTGAGAAACAGTGGCGAAGTCGTTGAAGGTCAAGAGAATGTTCATGCATTTCTTGAAGCACAAGGTGTATTTTTTGAAAGATGGGATATGAGTAAGTTGCCTAAAAAGCTAGTTGAGAAATTTGACCTAACGGATGATAACAAATCAGAAATTTTACAAGCATATGATTCAGATATTCGTTCATTAGTTGAGAGACGTGGCTATCAAAATTGGGATATTGTCGCCCTATCAGAACAAACACCAAACTTAGAAGAGTTATTAAAGAAGTTTGAACAAGTTCATACACATACAGAAGATGAAGTTCGAGCGATTACGGCAGGTCATGGGATTTTCATTGTAAAAGGTGATGAGGCGACAGGCTATTTTGATATTGAACTTGAAGCAGGCGATGTCATCTCGGTGCCTGAAAATACACCTCATTTCTTCACGCTTATGGAAGATAAACAAGTCGTTGCAGTTCGCTTGTTTATTGAAACAGAAGGATGGGTAGCACATTCGTATGAAGAAAAAGAACATCAGTTGTAGGTAGAATATATTGGAGGAGGCAACTCAATCGTGGGTTGTCTTTTTTTGGGGGGGAGAGTAAGTATTGGGTGAAGATTGTGCACGGTTTAACCCAATTTTCTCACACGTCAATTAAATTGACAGTCGTTCAAAAAATTGATTAAATAGCGTAGTGAATCCTTTCTCCCTTTTAGTACGTCAAATGAATATGAAGTATGCTTTACCACATACTAAAAGAAGGACAATATGAACGTAGAAAAGTAGGTGCAAGATTATGTGTGGGTTTGTAACATATTTGTTCGATATGCCTCAAAAATATGATCAATATAATAAAATACAAGAAATGAATAAAATGATTCCGCATAGGGGACCGGATCAAGAAGGGTATATGCATGGAGAGCATGTTCAATTAGGATTCAGTCGCTTAAGTATTATTGATTTAGAAAGTGGAAATCAGCCGTTATCATACGAAGATGGGCGGTATTGGATCGTTTTTAATGGTGAAATTTATAATTATGTTGAATTACGAAAGGAATTACTTGATAAAGGGAAAGAGTTTCAAACTGAATCGGATACGGAAGTGATTCTTGCGCTTTATAGTGAAGTAGGAGCAAATGTTGTCCAACATCTGCGCGGAATGTTTGCTTTCGTCATCTGGGATAATGTTGAGAAACGAGCTTTTGCTGCACGAGATCATTTTGGGATAAAACCATTATTCTATAAAGAGGGATCAGATGGTCTGATGTTGGCATCAGAAAAGAAAAGCTTGCTAACGGCTACTCCACAGCAGCAATTGAGTGAACAAGCTCTTCATCATTATATGTCTTTTCAATATGTTCCTGAACCACATTCAATGACCAAGGATATATATAAGCTTGAGCCGGGTCATTCACTTGAAAAAGAACTTGGCCAAAAGGCTAAAATCAAGCAATACTTTAAACCAGTATTTAGCCCTGTTAACAAAAGTGAATTTGATTGGGTCAAACAAATTAGAGAGACTTTGTACGACTCAGTGGACAAGCATATGCGTAGTGATGTTCCGGTTGGCGCTTTTTTATCTGGAGGCATTGATTCAACAATCATTGCAACAATTGCCAAAGAGCTGAAGCCTGATCTTGAAACTTATTCTGTTGGGTTTGAACATAATGGATACAGTGAAATCGATGTTGCAAAGGAAAGTGCAGACAAGCTTAATATAAAAAACTATAGCAAAATCATTACAGCAGAGGAATACCAAGATGCATTGCCGAAAATCATGTGGCACATGGACGACCCACTTGCAGACCCTGCATGTGTTCCACTTTATTTTGTTGCAAAAGAAGCGAGCCAACGAGTGAAAGTGGTGTTATCAGGTGAAGGGGCAGATGAGTTATTTGGAGGATATAATATTTACCGAGAACCACAAAGTTTAGCTTTCTTTCAACATGTACCAGACATCTTGAGCAAGAATGTAAGGAGACTAGCAGCTATATTGCCAGAAGGGATGAAGGGAAAGAGCTTCTTAGAGCGTGGTACAACACCGCTAGAAGAACGGTATATTGGAAATGCAAAGATGTTTTCAGAAGTAGAAAAAGAACAATTGTTATTAATGTATAAGAAACAATACTCGAATGACATTATCACAAAGCCGATTTTTCAGGATACAAAGAATCAACATGATGTGAATCGGATGCAACATTTAGATATGTGTACATGGTTGCGCGGAGATATTTTAGTGAAGGCAGATAAAATGACAATGGCTCATTCCTTGGAGTTACGTGTTCCATTTCTTGATAAGAATGTGTTCGAGCTGGCTTCGCTAATTCCTGCAGAATGGAAAACAACAAATGGTACAACTAAATACATTCTCCGAAAAGCATTTGAAGGCATTGTGCCAGATCACGTATTTATGCGAAAGAAGCTCGGTTTCCCTGTTCCAATGCGTCATTGGTTGAAAAATGAATGGTACGACTGGGCTACAACATTAATCAATGAAAGTGAAACAGACGAGTATATTAACAAAAATTATGTATTGAAATTACTTGAAGAACACAGTCTAAATAAGGCTGACCGTAGTCGGAAACTCTGGACTGTTCTAACCTTTATGATTTGGCATCAAGTATATGTGGAGGGCAAATACGATTCTAAGCAATGGTTAACTGAACGCAAGGAAGAGGATCAAGAAATTAGTAAGATTGTTATTTAGAAACATGGATGATTCATTGAGGAACAATCATTAATTAGCAGAAGACTAAGAAGCTATTCTAGACTCTTAGTCTTTTTTTGTTTTCTAAAAGACCAAAAAGTAAATAAATATAAGTGAATTGAAAGCAATATGAAGGTACTAAAGGGTTTTAAGTTGCAGCGCTTCAGAAAAAATAGAAAGCCACTAAAGTGTTTGGCTTGAATAAGGCAGCAGTTCTACTCATTGCTTATAATAAAAAACGCTTTGTGCTCTTTCTAAAAAAACGTACCATAACTGGAATGAACCTACGTAACTTCAGTCATACTAACGTTACATGTTTTTAATAGCTTCATTACATAAAATTATGAATAGTGAGTGAGGTGTAAGAGTGGTTACAGATGAAAAACAAAAAAAACTGTACCAGAAAAATATAAAGCTTTATCAACCGAAAAGACATATTTTGAAAAATGGTATAAAAGCATTTGTAATCGGAGGACTGATATGCGCGATTGGACAAGGAATTAGTCGAGTCTATATGACATTTTTACCTATTACTCAAGAAGAGGCAATGAGTCCGACACTTGCAACGCTTATTTTACTAGCAGCATTAGCAACAGGCTTTGGTGTTTATGATAAGCTAGGGCAATTTGCTGGAGCAGGTTCTTTAGTGCCTGTCACTGGGTTCTCTAATGCGATGACAAGTGCGGCACTTGAACATAAAAGTGAAGGACTTGTATTTGGAATTGGAGCCAATATGTTCAAGTTAACGGGTGCTGTTATTGCATTTGGAGTTTTATCTGCATACTTAGTCGGCTTAACGAGGATGCTTGTTGAGATGCTAATTACTTCTTAATCACTCCCCATTGGCTTCGCTTGAAGTGGGCTACCTCGGTTAAATATGATAAAGGAAGTGTTAGTTATGGAGAGAAGAGGGAAGCAAACGTGGCATTTTCAAAACCATATCTATATACAGGGAACAGGGACTGCTGTGGGACCAGAAGAATCAAAAGGCCCTCTAGGGGATACATTCGACGTTTGTTATGACAATTTGTATGCCGGGGAAGAGAATTGGGAGCTTGCAGAGCGACGTTTAATGAAAGATGCTGTTGAAATGGCTTTGAAACATGCTGAGAAAAAAAGTGAGGAAATGGATTACTTTTTTGCTGGAGATTTGCTCAACCAAATTGTCACTTCTAATTATTATGCACGAGAGATTGATGTTCCTTATTTTGGATTGTTTTCTGCATGTGCAACAGTCATGGAAGGTTTAGCACTTGCTTCATTATTAGTAGATACAAGAGCAGCGGGGCTCGTTTTAACTGCAGTCAGTAGCCATAATGCAACTGCGGAACGTCAATTCCGCTATCCTACTGAATTTGGAGGGCAAAGACCTGAATCTTCTACTTTTACGGTAACAGGTGCAGGGGCAATTGTAATTGGAACGAAAAAGACTGAGATAAAAATTACAGATGCAACAATTGGCAAAGTTAAAGACTTTGGGATTAAGCAACCATTTGATATGGGATCGGCGATGGCACCAGCTGCCGCAGATACGATTGTGGCACATTTAAAAGAAACAAAGAGGGACCCGTCTTATTATGACGTAATCGTAACAGGTGATTTATCTCGTGTAGGAAGTGGAATTTTGCGCAAGCTAGTACAAGAACAGGGAATTACATTAGAACGGTATGAAGATTGTGGTGTCATGATCTATCATCAAGAACAACCAGTCTTTGCAGGAGGAAGTGGTGCAGCTTGTCCAGCTGTTGTTACTTTTGGACATTTAGTTAAGGAAATGAAAGCAGGACGGATTAAACGGATGTTAGTTGTAGCGACTGGAGCACTACTCAGTCCATTGATGATTCAACAAAAAGAGTCGATTCCTTGTATCGCTCATGCGGTGTCATTTGAACGGGAGGAGTAGGCATGTTTGAATATGTGGCAGCCTTTATTGTAGGAGGATTAATTTGCTTTATCGGTCAAATGCTAATGGATATTGGCAAATTGTCACCAACGCATACATTAAGCACACTTGTTGTTGGAGGAGCATTGCTAGATGGTTTTCATTTGTATGATCGACTAATTGATTTTGCTGGTGCAGGGGCAACAGTACCAATTACAAGCTTTGGTCACGCTCTAGTTCATGGTGCAATGTCTGAAGGAGATCGATATGGATTTTTTGGAATTGGTATGGGGGTGTTTGAAGTCACATCAGTCGGAATATCTTCAACCATTCTATTTAGTTTTCTAGTGGCCATTTTTTTTAAACCGAAGGGGTGATCAAATTGGAGAGACGAAACGTAATCCTTGTTACTGATGGAGATGAATCAGCAAAAAAAGCAGTTGAGCTAGCTGCGAAAGAGATAGGTGGAAGGTGTATTAGTTACTCTTGGGGTAACCCAACACCGATAAGCGGTGAAGAGATCGTCTCTCTTATTTTGGATACTCCATACGATCCAGTTCTCGTTATGTTTGATGACTGTGGCTACCGTGAAAATGGAACAGGAGAAAAAGCAATGCAGTATGTTGCAACACACCCAAAAATTGAGGTATTAGGCGCGATTGCTGTTGCGTCAGCTACCCATTCAAGTGAGTGGACACATGTCGACGTTAGCATTGATCGCTATGGGCATTTGACGGAATATGGAGTTGATAAAGAAGGAATACCAGATTTAGAAATAGGAAGAATAAATGGAGATACTGTTTATATATTGGATGAATTACAGATCCCTATCGTAATTGGTGTTGGAGATATTGGGAAAATGGCGGGGTTTGATTCGATAAAAAAAGGTGCCCCGATCACACGGAAAGCAGTTGAAATAATTTTGGAACGGAGCGGATATCATGAGTCAAGTACCTAAAAACGAACAGACGCCGATATCACGAAATATAGTTGAAAATGAAGCAGAACTAAAAAAGAGGCTTGGATTTGGTACGTCATTTGATGTTGGGGTCAGAACATTAACGGTTCTTGAAAAGCATATTCAAATGTATTTTGTCAACGGATTATGTGATATACAATACATTATTGAAATACTTAGGGAATTAATGGTACTTGATGCGCGTGGCCGTAAGACAGAGTCAACTAATGTCAAACAAGCGATTATTAATCATTTACCACATGTACAAGTGGAATTTGTCAATACGTTAGAAGATGCGACAACGCAAATGCTCTCAGGTCTCGTTTTCATTCTTGTTGAGGGTGAAGAGCAAGCCATTGTTATTGATGTAAGAAGTTATCCTACACGTGGCCCGGAAGAACCTGATACTGAAAGAGTCGTTCGTGGGTCGCGTGATGGTTACACCGAAAATATTATTATTAATACCGCTCTTACCCGAAGACGGATTCGCGATGATAGAATGCGAAATGAGATCATGCGTGTAGGGGCTCGATCAGAAACAGATATTTGTATATCCTATATTGATGGGATAGCAGATCCTAAAATGATTGAGATATTAAAAAAGGAACTCGAGGCCATAAATATTGATGGTATAACAATGGCAGATAAAATTGTCGAAGAGTATATAGTCAAACAAGGGATGAATCCTTTTCCACTCGTTAGATATACGGAACGTCCAGATGTAGCAGCAACTCATTTACTTGAAGGACATGTATTAATTATGGTTGATACGTCTCCAAGTGTAATCATTACACCAACAACATTTTTCCACCATGTACAGCATGCGGAAGAATATCGTCAGGCGCCATTTATTGGAACAGTGCTACGTTGGACACGTTTTATTGGAATTCTATTTTCTTTACTTGTTTTGCCATTTTGGTTGTTGCTCACGATGAATCCTAACTTACTTCCACCAGCATTAGACTTTATTGGTCCTAATGAAACAACGAATATTCCCGTTTTCTTGCAAATTCTTTTTGCGGAACTAGGGATTGAATTGCTCCGAATGGCAGCAATTCATACACCTTCGCCACTAGCAACAGCACTCGGTTTAGTTGCTGCTCTCTTAATTGGCGAAATTGCCATACAAGTTGGTTATTTTACACCTGAAGTTATTCTGTATGTAGCGATAGGTGCTATTGGGATGTTTGCGACACCAAGTTATGAGTTAGGAATAGCATTACGCGTTGTAAGAGTACTCCTCATTGTAGCGGTTGCAGCTTTTAAGGCACCTGGTTTTATAATAGGCATGACATTGTTTATTTTATTGCTTGCGGCTATAAAAACATTTGGAAAGCCTTATTTATGGCCATTTCTACCATTTGATCCACCGGCTGTTTGGCATATTCTTGTTCGATCGTCCGTTCCATCTTTACGCTTTCGACCAAGTATTGTACACCCACAGGATCCGATTAAACAAAAGTCAGAGTAATGCTAGAGAGGGACTTAAAGGTTGCTTTTACCTTAAAGTCCCTCTCTTGGTAATGAGATGGATCCAGTTGGATTTATAGCCTTTAAAATCACTGATCTAACGCAATGACACGTCTTGAACAAATGTAGCAAATATGATAAAGTTAACACATTATTTTATGCATTTTATCGGTAAATCAAAAAGTGGTTTTCTACTTTCTGATTACTACTATAAATAAATATTAGAAGCAAATGGAATTATCTCTGTAGGTGAAAAGACCATTTGAACGATGACTATAGAGGTATCATTGGGGTGAAAAGATTACTTCTTAGTTTCGCAGTAGCTAGTGTAGTAGCATTAGCTACTTTTTTAAGTGTGCGAACAAGTCGTTGGGGGTTCTTGCTTCTTAAATTGGAGAAAAGGAGAGACAATAGATGTATACACATGGAACAAGTCAAATAAATAAGCAAGGCCACTTAGAAATTGGTGGCGTGAATACAGTGGACCTAGCTAACAAATATGGAACACCTTTATTTGTTTATGATGTAGCATTGATTCGTGAACGAGCTATACAGTTTCAAGAAGCGTTTAAAAGTGAGAACGTACCGTTTCAAGTAGCCTATGCTAGTAAAGCGTTTAGCTGTATGGCTATGTTTCAACTAGCTGATGAACTTGGATTAAGCTTAGATGTTGTTTCTGGTGGAGAGCTTTATACAGCAATCGAAGCAGGATTCCCTATGGAACGCGTTCACTTTCACGGAAATAACAAAAGTTTAGCAGAACTTGAAATGGCAGTTGAAGCTGGAATTGGCTGTATTGTTGTGGATAATTTTTACGAACTGAGTGAACTAAGTCGAATTTGTAAAGAGCGCGAGCATACAATGGATATTCTCCTTCGAATTACACCTGGAGTCGAAGCGCATACGCATGAGTATATCTCGACTGGACAAGAAGATTCAAAGTTTGGATTTGACCTTATTAGTGGACAAGTGCATGAAGCGGTTCAGTTGGCACATAATGATGCATTCTTGAAGCTATTAGGCGTTCATAGCCATATCGGATCTCAAATCTTTGAAACAACTGGTTTTGTGATGGCAGTTGAGAAAATGTTTGAACTTATTATGGAATGGAAAGAGAGATTTCATTTTACTCCAACTGTCTTAAATCTCGGTGGTGGATTTGGAATTCGTTATATTGAAGGAGATACACCTCTTCCAGTTGGGGACTACGTTATAAAAATGATCGAAGTGGTAAAGGCAAAGGCAGCAGACTTAAATCTTGAGATGCCAGAGATTTGGATTGAGCCAGGTCGTTCGCTTGTTGGTGATGCTGGAACAACCCTTTATTCGATCGGATCACACAAGCATATTCCTAATGTTCGTGATTACTTATCCGTTGATGGTGGAATGAGTGATAATTTACGTCCAGCGCTATACCAAGCTGAGTATGAGGGTGTTTTAGCTAATCGTGCGAATGATGAAGCAACTGAAACTTTTTCTATCGCTGGGAAGTGCTGTGAAAGTGGTGATATGTTAATTTGGGACCTACCTTTACCAAAAGCAAATCATGAAGACATCTTAGCTGTTTTCTGTACGGGGGCCTATGGCTATGCTATGGCAAATAATTACAACCGTATCCCACGTCCGGCTGTTGTGTTTGTTGAAGACGGAGAAGCATTTGAAGTGATTAAGCGTGAGCGATATGAAGATTTAATTAGACTAGATCTTCCGCTTGCTAAGAAAGTCGTGAAATAATAAATGAGGGTATTTCTCAAGGGTGAAAACTTGGGAGGTACCCTTTTAATGTAAAAAAATGATTGAATAGAAATGTACCAAGGAATAAGATTATATTTAATATACTAATTAACAGGGGAAGTGGCTACTGGTGAATAGTAGTTTATATAACGAAGATTTGCTGAAATATCATTACCATCCTTCAGTCGTTTTCTACTATTTTAAGCAATGGAATCAATATCAGATGGACTTTCATTCACACCCTGCAGTTGAGATTATGTATGTGATCTCGGGTGAATGTATTGTTGAATTTGAAGAGGGGATTGTAGTGATGAAAAAAGGGCAATTTATTATCATTGATTCTAATGTTTTCCATAGGTTAATAGTGGACAAACAATGCAGAATGCTAAATATTGAATTTTCATTTGTTAAAAAAGTAGGAGTATTTCCCTCTATAAAAGAATTAGCATTAGAAAACAAATCTTTAACTTGTTTACTTCATTTAAAGAAAAAGTATATTTTGATTCATGATCCAAGTGAAGTGTATCAGACATTGAAAAGCCTAGTGTTAGAACTAGACAATTCAAAAAAAGATAATAAACTTTTAATAAACTTACTTATCTCTGAATTGCTCATTCGGATTGGAACAATGGTTCTTGAAGCAGAGGGTACGAACAAGCAAATGAATATCTCGATCAAAAAGGCGATTGAATATATTCATCACCATTACGATTGTGATATTCAAGTGGGGGATGTTGCAGCTAATGTACATCTACATCCAAGTTATTTACAAAGACTTTTCAAGGCGCAAATGGGTTGTTCAATTATGGAATATGTAGCGATTCACCGGATCAGTAAAGCTAAAGCTCTTTTAGTGCAGACAGACATGCCTATTACGGATGTTTCCAGTTATATTGGGATGAATAGTGCACAGTATTTCAGTACACTATTTAAAAAGTATACACAGATGACTCCATTGGAATTTAGAAGTCGAAGAGAGTAAGATAGTATCGTGTTGGATGAATAATAGGTTAGGATCTTAAACATCAGTGGTAACGATAAGTCATTTTATTGAAAGCGCTTAATATAGCAGGAGTGTTATGATTTATGAAACGCTTCTAGGGGGGAATAACAATGGCTTTTAAAGTTACTTTTATTGGTGCAGGAAGTATTGGTTTTACGAGAGGGCTTTTACGAGATTTATTAGCAGTTAAAGAGTTTAGCAATATCGAGGTAGCATTTACAGATATTAATGAAAAAAACTTAGAGATGGTTACAGCGTTATGCCAACGTGATATTAACGAAAATGGTCTAAATATTACGATTCAATCATCAACAAATCGTCGTAAGGCTCTAGAAGGTGCCCGATACATTTTCACTGTTGTTCGGATTGGAGGGCTAGAAGCCTTTACACATGATGTCGAAATCCCATTAAAATACGGAGTCGATCAATGTGTAGGAGACACTCTGAGCGCCGGTGGAATTATGTATGGGCAACGTGGGATTGCAGAAATGTTGAATATTTGCAAAGATATTCGCGAAGTAGCCGAAAAGGATTGTTTGCAACTAAACTATGCCAACCCAATGGCTATGCTAACTTGGGCTTGTAATAAATATGGTGGAGTCAAAACAATTGGCTTATGTCATGGTGTACAAGGTGGTCACAAACAAATTGCAAAAGCATTTGGGTTAAAAAAAGAAGAAGTTGATATCGTTTGTGCTGGTATTAATCATCAAACATGGTATATCCAAATCAAGCATAAAGGCGATGATCTGACTAAAAAAGTATTAGAAGCATTTGAGAATCACCCAGAGTTTAGTAAAACTGAGAAGGTTCGTATTGATATGCTTCGCCGGTTCGGATATTACAGTACTGAATCAAATGGACATCTAAGTGAATATGTACCTTGGTACCGAAAAAGACCTGAAGAAATAAAAGAATGGATTGATCTTGGTACATGGATTAATGGTGAAACAGGTGGGTATTTACGGGTTTGTACAGAAGGAAGAAACTGGTTTGAAACTGATTTTCCAAACTGGCTGAAGGAGCCGGCTTTAATGTACTCTGAAGAAAACCGTGGAGAAGAGCATGGCTCCTATATCATTGAAGGGCTTGAAACAGGACGTGTGTATCGAGGTCATTTTAATGTCGTTAACAATGGTGTGATAACAAATCTTCCAGGAGATGCCATTATTGAAGCACCAGGCTATGTTGATCGAAATGGGATCAGTACTCCTCATGTTGGGGATCTCCCGCTTGGTTGTGCAGCTGTATGTAATGTGAGTATTTCTGTTCAAAGATTAGCTGTGGAAGCAGCAATTCATGGGAATGACACACTCCTTCGCCAAGCCTTTATGATGGATCCACTCGTTGGGGCTGTGTGTAATCCACCTGAAATTTGGCAAATGGTTGATGAAATGCTTGTCGCTCAGGCAGAGTGGTTACCACAATACAAGGATGCGATTCTTGCAGCTAACGCTCGTCAGGCATCTGGAAATCTGATCCCTACACGAAATTATAAAGGGGCAGCAAGACTAAAAACGAAGACGATTGAAGAGATGCAACAAGATCGAGAAGCTGCAAATGAAAATGCAAGAGAATCTGATAAAGCGAAGGAACGTCCTTCTGTTAAACGTTAATAGGTAAGAGTTGTAGGTCTGCCCAAGAATATTTAGGGCAGACCTTTTTGCAGGTTATAAATTATATACTCAAATAGAACCGAATGAAAAAAAGTTGATAACATAATATTCTAAAAACTTTTTCTGTAGTATAATATGAAAACGCATACAGATAATGAGAGATGCAAGTAGAAAGAAGTGGTGGATAATGAAAGATAATTATTATATTCATGTTTTTTTTGCTGTAGTTATTGGTATTTCGCTTATTTTCACTTATCATTTTTTTATGAAGACAGTTGATTTTGATGTGTCAATACAAGCAAGTGAAAATGTTAGGAATTCTGATTACCACTTTGTATTAATCGTTCAAGAATTAGAAAATCCATATTTACAGGAGCTTTATAAAGGGGCGCAAGATGCAGCGAATAAAAAAGGCGTAACAATTGAATACATGGGGACAAAACAGACGAATATTAATGATCATATAAAGTTAATTGAAATGGCAATCGCTGCAAAAGTAGATGGGATTTTAACTCAAGGTTTGTCAAATGAGTTTTTGCCTGTTATTGAAAAGGCAAAAGAAAAGGAAATTCCATTAATAATGGTTGATTCGGATCTGAAAAATAATGAACTTATTCCTTATGTTGGGACGAATAACTATCAGGCTGGTTATGATATTGGAGCAACTGTATTAAATGAAACAATAGGAAAAACAAAGATAGGCATATTAACGGGAAGTTTAATCGCTAATAATTTAAAAGAAAGAGTTCAAGGGTTCCTTGATGCTATTGAACAAGAAGAAAGACTACAAGTGGTAGCAATTGAAAGTTCTAATCTTAGTAAAATTCAAGGAGCTGAAAAAACGTATCAAATGATAAAAAATGATTCTGATATTTCCATTTTTTTCGGAACGAGTGCTCTTGATAGCTTAGGAATTGCTGAAGGTATTAAGAAAACAAATCCCTCTACTGCTATAAGAGTCTATGCATTTGATATGTTAGAGGAAACAATAGAACTATTTAAGAATGATCATATCCATGCTACTCTGAAGCAAGAACCATATGAAATGGGAAGGACTGGAGTGCATTTATTATTCGATTCTTTACAAGGAATAGAAGTTAAGAGAGAGTATCATACTCCAACGACCATTATAAGGAAAGAAGATGTAGAAGATGAATTTTAAAAAAAGTTTAATGTTGCCAATAAGAACCAAATTGATGATTTTTTTTATTGTTTTATTTTTCATCTTAAGTAGTTTGTCCTTATTTATTTATTACAACTATAAACAAACGGTACAGCAATATGATCATATTCAAGAACGATTCTTTTTATTGAATGATGTTTCGCAAAAATCAACGAAAACTTACGAAGCGATGGATTCATTTTTAAATAAACAACAAACAAGTGATCAAAAGCAGTATGAGAAAAGTCGTCAAGAGTTATTAGATGCCAAGGAAGTCGTAAAGGATAAGTTTCAAAATGATAACAATTATATTAGTACTAGAAATTACCAAAATATGATTGATAGTTTAATTGAGGAAAGTGATCTGGCAGTTGCTGCTTTTATAGAGGATGACTTAGAAGTATATTCTGCTAAACAAAAAGAAGCGTTTATGCTGGTAGGGTTTATACAGGATCAAACATTATCTCTTCTTAATCATGACTTAGCAATGTTTCATACCTATTATGGGGCGATAACGAAGAGGAACGAAAATATGCAGATAACATTACTTTTCATGTTTTTTGCTACGTTTTTTACTGGGGTGTTCATCGCTTATTTGTTTAGTAATAGTATAACAAAGCCTATTCATCAATTAACAAAATCTGCCCGTGAAGTGGCTGTTGGAAAGTTAGATGGACAAAAGCTTCCTGAATCAAATGATGAGATTGGTTTCTTATCAAAAACCTTTAATCAGATGAGAACCGACTTGATGTATTTTGTTAAAGAAATAAAAAATAAATCAGAACAGGATAAACTGCTAAAGGAAATGGAACTAAGAAGTTTACAAAATCAAATCAATCCCCACTTCTTATTTAATACTCTGAACACTATTTCAAAATGTGCGCTTATTGAGGGGTCAGATCAAGTTTATCGGTTAATTAACTCTATCTCAAAGTTGCTTCGTTATAACTTAGGAGTTATGGAGAAACCTGTTTCGTTGTCAGAAGAAATTAGTGTTGTTCAAGAATACTTCTATATTCAAAAAACACGATTTGAAGACCGAGTAAACTTTAATGTAAATATTTCAAAAGAATGTCTGAGTTTACAAATTCCTATTCTTACCCTTCAGCCGTTGGTTGAAAACGCTTTTATACATGGGATCGAACCATATGAACAAAAGGGCATGATTGAAATTGAAGGATATAGTGAAGGGGAATTTATTATTCTTAAAATTCGCGACAACGGGATTGGAATGGAGAAACAAATCAGTCAGGCGTTAATAGATAAATCATCTAATCGACCTTCGAAACCGAGTGGTCACTCGACAGGACTAGGAGTGAAGAATGTGCTAAGAAGGCTTGAATTATTTTATCATTCAAAAGAGGTCATTACCATTGATTCAGAGGTTGGTCGAGGTACTACGATTGAATTGAAATTACCTAAGATAATAGAAGAGGAGGTTGCTTATGTATAAAGTACTTATTGTAGATGATGAGGCAATAGAGAGAAGGGGCCTCCGTAAAATAATTAATGATGCTTTTTCAACTATTGTGATTGAAGAAGCTGAAAATGGTAGAACGGCAATCTTGAAATCAGAAGAGTTTCGACCAGATGTTGTCTTCATGGATATAAAAATGCCAGGTATTGATGGTGTCGAAGCCGCCAAAGAAATAAAGAAAATGAACCGTGCAGTACAAATCATTATGGTTACAGCGTTTGATACATTTGAATATGCAAGACAAGTTATGAAAATTGGGGTGAAAGATTACATTTTGAAGCCAAGTACGAAAGAAGAAATCATATCACCGTTAAAAAAATTATTAGCTGAAATCGAGATTGAGAGAGAGAAAAGGACAGAAGAAATTATTTTAAAAGATAATTATCGGCGTGCTCTGTCAATTGTACAATCAAGAGTCATCACATCCATGCTACTAGACTCTTCTAATGCACGGAATGTTGTTGAATTTGAATGGGAAGAGACCTTTCAAAAAGAAAGTTTTGTCATGGTGTTTGAGTTTAAGAAAAGAAATCAAAAAACAACATATAAAGAGACAAATGAATATATCTTATTCTTACAATCTGAACTAAGTCATTTTTTTCATGAGAATTTTATTGGGGAAGAAGTGATGGGACGACTCCCTGTACTAGTTCAATTAGAGGATAAAGACGTAAGTAAACGTAATCAAATAAGAGATCGTGCGATGACATGCGGGAAAAAAATTATAATAAAATCACGTAATTATTATCCTGATTATGATTTGTCAGTTGGAATTGGCAGAACCTATGATGAAATGGAGAAGTTTATACAATCATATCACGAAGCACTATTTTCCCTGTCTTCCTTAAAATATCCGTATTTATGTCAGTATTATAATCATCATGTGAGAGAAGCGGGGGAAGGTGATAATGTTGGTTATCCCTACGGTTTAGAAAAAAAGTTGCTAGAAGCTGTTACTACTGGAGTGGTCGAAGAAGTTCCACTTCAATTTAGAAAATATATGGATGTTCTTATTCGTTATTGTGAGATGAGCAAGGAAACTGTTGAGGGGAGAATTTCGGAATTGTACGTTTTATTAAGTAGGCAGGTAGTTGATAGCGGTATACCTATAATCGTTAATCAACCCGCAAGAGAAACAAACTCTCCATCAGTACTTCAAGAAGAATTAACGAAAATTGCAAGTCATATTCAATCTATGTATTACTCTCAAAATAAAGATATCCTTTTAATCGCAAAGGAGTATATTTCTAAACACTATGAAAAAGCTCTTACACTTGAAGAAGTAGCAGATGTAGTTGAATTGAGTCCACAGTACTTCAGTAAGATATTTAAGGAACGCTCTGGTAGTTCTTTTATAGACTATTTGACGAAAATAAGGGTCGATCAAGCAAAAGAGTTAATGCGTACAAAGGGAAGAAGCGTAAAGGAAGTTTGTTTTGAAGTTGGATATAAAGACCCTAATTATTTCAGTCGTGTGTTTAAAAAATATACCGGGGTTTCTCCAAGTGATTATCGTCATACTTTAGTATAATGTTGAAACAAAACGTTCTCTCTAATACGAGAGAGCGTTTTTCCTTTGCAACGAAAAAATATGCTAGATGGCTAAAAAAATGCTACATATGCATTTCACTTATCGAACTAGTTTTATAGTAACTAATAATAGTAAGAAAGACGTATGAATGTGCTATAATTTCCAATGTTTATTTTTAGCAAATGCAATTAATATAAAATTGAAAGCGTATTCAATAAAACTATAAATGAGGGGGAGATTAAATGAAGAAACTAGGAGTCCTATTTATTACCTTACTGGTTGCGGCGGTAATGACAGCTTGTGGAGGCAGTGAATCTACCGGAGGGCAAAGTGGAAATGGAAGTGGGGAAGCTGGCTTTGTTGGCGTATCTATGCCAACAAAATCATTAGAAAGATGGGTACATGATGGAGACAATATGGTAAAGGAACTTGAAGACTTAGATTACAAAGTAGTCTTACAATATGCAGAAGATGTCGTTGAAACACAAGTCTCCCAAATTGAAAACATGATTACACAAGGAGTAGATGTTCTTGTCATTGCGGCAATTGACGGAGAAGCGTTGACAAATGTCTTACAAATGGCTGCAGATTCAGACATTCCTGTTATTGCGTATGACCGTCTGATCAGAGGGTCTGAATACGTCACCTATTATGCTACATTCGATAACTTTAAAGTAGGCGTTCAACAAGGAACATATCTTGTTGAAGCATTAGATTTAGACAATCAAGCAGGGCCGTTTACTATTGAATTGTTTGGTGGTTCTCCTGATGATAACAATGCTTACTTTTTCTATGATGGAGCAATGTCAGTTATACAACCGTACATTGATGAAGGAAAGCTAGTGGTGAAAAGCGGACAAATGGGAATGGACAAAGTCGCAACGATGAACTGGAGTGCGGCTAATTCACAATCGAGAATGGATAATCTGTTAAGCACTTATTATACAGATGAAGAAGTGGATGCGGTATTATCTCCAAATGATGGATTAGCCATCGGGATCATTTCTGCACTAAAAAACATTGGTTACTCTGACTTACCTGTTATTACAGGTCAAGATGCCGAGTTACAATCGTTAAAAGCCATCATTGCTGGAGACCAGTCTATGACAGTATTTAAAGATACAAGAGAACTTGCAAAAAAAGTTGTTGAAATGGTGTCGGCTGTTATTGAGGGAGAAGAAGCAGAAGTAAATGATAATGAAACATACGATAACGGTTTGAAAATTGTTCCTGCCTACTTACTTGAACCTATACCAGTCGATAGTAGTAACTACAATGAAGTCATTATTGAAAGTGGATATTACACAGAAGAGCAAGTTAAATAAAGCAAGTTTATGCTGAAGTAGGAAATTAAGATCTCCTTAACTTGTTGTGTTGTTAGGGGGATTTTCTGAATGCTTTTTTCAATTAGGAAAGATATAGAAAAAACGGAATACTAAAATAATGCTATTTAAACAAAAAAATACTAGATGCATAGTAAATGCTTTCTTAGAGGGGTACGTAAAATAAATTTATACAGAAAGCCGTATTTTTTTCCTGCAGTTCGTGATGTTATTCGTGATTGTAATGAATTAAGATCGTATTGTAAGCGGATTCAACAAATAAAAGGGGGAGTTATTTTTGAAAAAGGTATCGTTAATAGTAATGGCAATTGTTGTTGCATTTATGGTGACAGCGTGTGGAGGAAGTGAACCAACAGGAGGAAGTGAATCATCAGATGGTGGGAGTGGGGAAGCTGGCTTTGTTGGGATTGCAATGCCAACTAAGTCGTCTGAAAGATGGGTACATGATGGCGATAACATGGTTAAACAATTTGAAGATTTAGGTTACAAAACAGTTTTACAATATGCTGAAGATGTAGTGGAAAACCAAATCTCTCAAATTGAGAACATGATTACACAAGGAGTAGATGTTCTTGTAATCGCTTCAATTGATGGTGAAGCATTAACAAACGTTCTTGAAAGTGCAAGTGCAGCAGGTATTCCTGTTATTTCTTATGACCGTCTTATTAAAGGGTCAGAGCATGTATCCTATTATGCAACTTTTGATAACTTTCAAGTTGGTGTACTCCAAGGGTCATACATTATCGAAGCATTAGATCTAGAAAATGAACAAGGTTCATTTAATATTGAATTGTTTGGTGGGTCACCTGACGATAACAATGCTTACTTTTTCTACGACGGTGCCATGTCAGTTCTTCAACCATACATTGATGAAGGTAAGCTAATTGTGAAAAGTGAACAATTTGGAATGGACAAAGTGTCAACATTACGTTGGGACGCTGCTCTAGCACAATCTAGAATGGATAATCTTCTAAGCACCTACTACACAGACGAAGAAGTAGATGCAGTATTGTCTCCTTATGATGGAATTAGTATTGGAATCATTTCAGCACTTAAGAACATTGGATATTCGGAATTACCAGTTGTAACTGGTCAAGACGCTGAACTAGCTTCAGTTAAGTCAATTGCAGCTGGAGAACAAACAATGACTGTCTTTAAAGATACAAGGGAATTAGCAAAAAAAGCAGTGGAGATGGCTGATGCTGTATTAAAAGGCGAAGAAGCAGAAGTGAATGATACCGAAACGTACGACAATGGAAAGACAATTGTTCGTTCTTATTTACTAGAGCCAGTTAAAGTTGATCGTGACAATTACGAAGACATTATTATCGGCGGTGGATATTACACTGCAGAAGAAGTTCAATAACTAAGAGTAAAAAGATTTAGTGGTCATACGCATCACTAAATCTTTTATTACAGGGGGGTGTGGTGAAATGTCAGTACCGAGAACAATATTAGAGATGAAAAACATCACAAAAGAATTTCCTGGGGTAAAGGCGCTAGATACGGTTAATTTAAAGGTAATTGAAGGAGAAATTCATGCGATTTGTGGTGAAAATGGTGCTGGGAAATCAACTTTAATGAAAGTGTTAAGTGGCGTTTATCCACACGGCACTTATGATGGGGATATCCTATTTAAGGACCAAGTTTGTGAGTTTAAAGGTATTAAGCAAAGTGAAAATTTAGGAATTGTCATTATTCATCAAGAATTAGCTTTGATTCCGGAACTATCAATTGCGGAAAATATTTTTTTAGGAAATGAACAAGCTGCTAAAGGTGTCATAAATTGGAATGATACGACAAGAAATGCACGAGATCTATTAGAAAAAGTTGGATTAAGTGAATCGCCGAGTACATTAATTAAAGATATTGGTGTTGGGAAACAACAATTAGTTGAAATTGCAAAAGCGTTATCTAAAAATGTGAAACTACTAATCTTAGATGAACCGACTGCAGCACTTAATGAAAATGATAGTGAAAATTTATTACAACTATTAATGGAGTTAAGAAGCCAGGGGATGTCAGCTATTATTATTTCTCATAAATTAAATGAAATTAAAAAAGTTGCAAACTCTGTAACGATTATTCGTGATGGTCAATCGATTGAAACTTTAGATACAGCTGATATAACCGAAGATAGAATTATTAAAGGAATGGTTGGCCGTAGCTTGACAAACCGTTATCCAGATCGTGAGCTTAAAATCGGAAAGACTTTTTTTGAGGTTAAAAATTGGAGTACCTACCACCCTCTACAGAGTGAACGGCAAATTGTTAAAAAGGTTAATCTTCACATTCGTCAAGGTGAAATTGTCGGAATCGCTGGATTGATGGGGGCAGGTAGAACAGAATTGGCGATGAGTATATTCGGCAAATCATATGGGAAGAAAACAACTGGTGAGATTTTAAAACATGGAAAGCCACTAGATCTAACTAATGTAACCAAGGCAATTGATGAAGGAATTGCTTATGTTAGTGAGGACCGAAAAGAATATGGGTTAATTTTGATGGATGATATTAAGCAGAATATAACACTTGCAAGCCTTGAGAAAATTGCAAAGCAGCGTGTAGTAAATGAAAGTGAAGAATTTGTTGTTGCTGAAGAATATCGAAAAAAAATGAATATAAAAACACCAAGTGTTATGCAAACCGTTGGGAACCTAAGCGGTGGAAATCAGCAAAAAGTAGTGTTGAGCAAATGGATGTTTTCAGAGCCCGACCTTCTCATATTAGATGAACCTACAAGAGGAATAGATGTAGGAGCGAAGTTTGAGATTTATACAATTATGAATCAATTAGCAAATCAAGGAAAAGGAATATTAGTTATTTCATCAGAGTTACCAGAAATTATTGGAATGTGTGATCGAATATACGTGATGAATGAGGGCGAAATTACAGGTGAAGTAGAAAGGTCAGTAGCTACACAAGAAACACTAATGAAGTATATGACTAAGAGCAGGGGGTAGTTACAATGAATACACTAAATAAACTATTAAAAAATAATATGAGACAATATAGTATGATTATTGCATTACTACTAATAGTTATTTTGTTCCAAATTCTTACAAATGGGACATTGTTAAAACCATTAAACATCACCAATCTCATCTTGCAAAATAGTTACATCTTAGTACTTGCAGTTGGAATGGTTCTTGTTATTATCACGGGTCATATTGACTTATCAGTGGGATCGATAGCGGCCTTTGTAGGGGCGATCTCTGCAATCTTCATGGTTAATATGCAGATGAACCCTGTGCTTGCTGTGATCATTTGTTTGTCAATTGGAGCTTTAATTGGAGCATGGCAAGGATTTTGGGTTGCTTATGTCGGAATACCAGCGTTTATTGTTACGCTTGCAGGAATGCTTTTATTTAGAGGTCTAACACTAGTTGTGTTAAAGGGACAGTCCATTGCACCTTACCCTGAATCATTCCAAAAAATTAGTAATGGATTTCTCCCTGACCTTTTTGGTGGAGACAGTCTTCATATCTTCTCGATTGTTATCGGTCTATTTATCTCACTTATCTTGATTGCAATGGAAATAAGAACAAGAAACAATCAAGTGAAATATCAATTTGACGTTCTTCCGAAAGGCTTATTTTTTGCAAAACTAATAGCGATTTTTGTGGTTATTAACTTATTCACGTATGTTCTAGCAACTTATAGAGGGATACCTAACATCCTAATTATTTTATTTGTTATTATTGCAGCTTATACTTTTATTATGAAAAAGACGATTATTGGTCGGCATATTTATGCAGTTGGTGGAAACTTAAAAGCAGCTTCTCTTTCAGGTGTGAAAACAAAGCAAGTTACATTTGGTGTATTTGTTAACATGGGTGTTTTGTCTGCTTTGTCTGGACTTATTTTTGCAGCGCGTTTAAATGCAGCAACCCCAAGAGCAGGGAATCTATTTGAACTAGATGCGATTGCAGCGGTCTTTATCGGTGGTGCATCGGCTTATGGTGGGGTCGGAACGGTAATTGGAGCTGTTGTTGGTGGTCTTGTCATGGGAGTAATGAATAATGGGATGTCCATTTTAGGGCTAGGAATTGACTGGCAACAAGCAATTAAAGGCTTGGTTCTACTAGCCGCAGTTGCTTTTGATATTATTAATAAAAAGAAATCTTAGAGATCTATGTAAAATCTAAAAGGAGTTTATCTAGCTGTTGGGCAATTTGCTTAACAGCTTTTGATATTAATAGAAGATAATAAATCTCAAAACACCAAAAACCTTTTGCTTAGTCAGAACATTTTTTTTATAATTGATGTAACTCATGCGTACAAGCTTTATAGTTTTAGCATGTTTTAATTCAAAATGAGTATTATCTCTCTTTTGAGTTATAAAATCATTCGGACGAAAAGGAGTTTTATTTATGCGCATAACGAAAGAACCATTTGGTCAGCTTCAAGGAACTAATGTAAACGCTTATACTTTAATGAATAATCAAGGTTTTCAAGTTACGGCACTTGACTATGGGTGCATTATCACGAAAATAATTGCGCCAGATAAAGATGGAAATTTAGAAAATGTAGTTCTTGGCTTCGATAGCTTAGGAGAATATCAAGAACACTCGCCATACTTTGGAGCAGTTATTGGACGTGTTGCTGGTAGAATCAATAAGGGTGAGTTTGAGTTAAATGGGAAATCGTACACTCTTCCTCAAAACGATGGGAAAAACCACCTTCATGGTGGAAATGTTGGATTTGATAAAGTGATTTGGAATACGCAAATCATTGAACGAGAAGATGAGGTAGGTTTAAAGTTCAATTATCGTAGTCCAGATGGAGAAGAGGGGTACCCAGGAACTGTTGATATGAAAGTAACGTATTTGTTGAATAACGAAAATGAACTAACGATTTCATATGATGGAGTTTCGGATCAAGATACACTCTTAAACGTAACAAACCATACATATTTTAATTTAAGTGGGGATTTAAAAACGACGATAACTGATCACGTGTTAACGATGAAAAGCCACCAGTACTTAGCGTTAGGTGATGATCTCATTCCAACTGGTGAGATGGTTGATGTAGAGAACACCGTATTCGATTTCCAAAATGGTAGAGAAATAGTAGACGGGATTGAATCACGACATAGGCAAAACCGACTAGCTAGCAATGGATATGATCACCCATTTTTATTAGATGAGAATTATAATAAGGAAATTCAATTAAAAGACCGTACAAGTGGAAGATCACTAATCATTGAAACAAATGAACCATGTGTTGTGCTTTATACAGGAAATATGATCGGCAGCAATTATAAGATACGAGGTGTAAATGCATCTAATTATTTAGGTCTTTGTTTAGAAACACAAGGTCTTCCTGATGCGATAAATCATCCGCACTTTCCAACTGTTATTTTAAAACAGGGAGAAACATACAGCAGGTCAACTAAATACACATTCTTAGCTTAAAAAGCTAGGGATCTCCATCTTATATGCTAGAAGTTTGCTCAACAATTATTTGATTGGTCAATTATGGCCGATGTTGAATGTGTTTTTATTAATGAGTCAACGAATGTAATGACGTTTCAAAATGAATTAAAATGGAATGATATTGCCCGTAGATTGTAAATAAGATCTAGTTAAAAAGGGGTGATTCCCCTTTTTAACATCCCTACTATACGCAGTTGATTTTGCCGAAATGTATTATTTTTGATAACATGTACGTATAAGAGGGTGAGTAGAATCGAGGTTTGTGAATGTGACAAAATATGGAAAAGTGAAGCAAGAGATAAAGTCGAAAATTTTAGATGGTTCCTATGTTCCGCATCAAAAGATTAGTTCTGAAAATGAGCTTATGAAAGAGTTTGGCGTAAGTCGTCATACGATACGTGTAGCAATAGGAGAATTAGTGAATGAAGGCTGGTTGTATCGTGAACAAGGAGCTGGAACGTTTTGTGCCGTTCGAAATAAGCCTGAAGCAATCATTCAAAAAAGTACGAAAACGATTGCGATCATTACGACCTATATTTCAAATTATATTTTCCCAACGATTATTCGAGGCGCTGAGTCTTACTTAAGTGAACGTGGGTATCAAGTCGTATTGTATAGTACAAACAATACGATTGAAAATGAGAAACGTATTTTAGAAACGATCATTTCGCAACCAGTTGATGGATTAATCATAGAACCAACAAAAAGTGCTTATTCCAATCCGAACATTAACTATTATTTTAACCTTGAACGTTTGCAAGTCCCCTATATTATGATGAATGCGTTCTATGATGAACTTGAGCCGGTTTGTTTAGTACTGAATGACGAAAAAGGTGGATTTCTTCAGACTGATCATTTAATAAAGAAGGGCCATAAAAACATTATAGGCTTCTTTAAAACAGATGATCTTCAAGGTGTGAAACGAATGAAAGGGTATGTGAAGGCACATCGAGCAAGTAACATTCCCATCAATCCAACGAATATTATTAGTTATAATTCGGAGGAGAAAGATACAAAACCAATAAAGGAGTTAGCTAATTTGCTATCAGCACAAACGGAGTTTCCGACAGGATTAGTTTGTTATAATGACGAACTAGCAATCAAGTTATTGGATGTTTTAAGAGAGAGAAAGCTGAATGTGCCAGAAGATATATCGATTGTCGGTTATGATAATTCGTTTTTAGCGCTAGCATCTGAAGTGAAATTAACAACGGTCAATCACCCGAAAAATGATATGGGTGAAAGGGCGGCTCAAATGATTGTTGATTTAATTGAAAGTAAAGTAGAAATGAAAAATCTAGAATCGGTCATTTATGAACCTGAACTGGTCATAAGGAACTCAACAAAAGAACTCGAAAGTGAATAGATACATGCGACCGTACCTACTAGATTAAGGTAATGGTCGTTTTTTCTAAATAAATTGAATGATGGTCTCGTCATTGATAATAATGAACGGAGGAATTTTATGAATAAGAGTTTCATTAAGTTTTCAAACCAAGCAAAACAGTGTCATTGTGGAAATCGGCACTACGAATTAACCATTGATAGGGTTGAGATAAAAAAGGGAGCATTGGAGGATGCCGTTTCTTATGTAATATCAAAACAGCTTCACCACGTCGTGATTGTAGCTGATGAAATTACGTATAAAGTTGCAGGTGAAAAGTTACAAAGTTTACTAGAGGCCGGAACCATTCATTCAACCGTTTCGATTGTGAGAGTGGACGATCAAAATGATGTCGTAGCTAATGAAACATCAATTGGTCAAGTACTATTAGAGGTACCGAAGCAAACAGATGTGTTACTTGCTGTGGGATCAGGTACCATTCATGATATTACAAGAATGGTAAGCTATAAAATGGATAAACCATTTATTTCAGTTCCGACTGCGCCATCAGTTGATGGGTTTAATTCAATGGGAGCACCTGTTGTTATAAACGGAGTAAAAACGACATTTCAAACGCATGCTCCAATCGCGGTCTTTGCTGATATGAATATATTAGTACAAGCACCACGGGATATGATAGCTGCAGGATTTGGGGATGTCCTAGGAAAAGTAACCTCATTGGTTGACTGGCGCTTTGGGCATATCATTGGGGATGAGCCGTTTTGTCCGTTGGTGTATAGAATGACTGAGGATGCGTTGCACACATGTATTAATAATGTAGAGAGGATCTCTACATTAACTGAAGAAGGTATAAAAATACTGATGGAAGCATTAATAAATTCTGGATTAGCGATGTTACTTTTTGGTCGCTCACACCCTGCATCGGGTGCAGAACATCATTTGTCGCACTACTGGGAAATGGAACTTTTGCGTACGAATAGGAAACAAATATTACATGGTGCAAAAGTGGGAGTTTCAACACAAATTATTGCTGATTTATATAAGGAATTCGTGTTTGCAATCGTCGACTATGCTAAAGGAAACAAAGAATCAACCAATCAATCATTAAAGAATAAAGTACTAGAAAATGAAGTGGAAATTACAAATCTCATTGGGCAGATGATCGATTCGCATCAAGTAAAAGAAATGATTGACCTAGTTGGTGGGAAGACAACCTATGAAGAATTAGCAATTGAGCAACCTCTATTGGAGGAAAGTGTAAAAGAGGCTCATAATTTAAGAGAGAGATTTACTTTGTTATATATTTATAACAAATATGTTAGGAGCTAAATGGATTGCTCTTCCTTAATTAAATTCATTAGCCGAATGAAGGACTATGTCTATATTCATTCGGTTTTTTGTATGGAATAAAAAATATAGGTTTACAAATGTTCGTTTGAGTTTGATAATGAATTATATAGACAGTTATCAAAGTCCACTTGGAGGAATTTCTTATGCTCTCAGTAGAACGTTATGAAAAGATCTTAGATGAGTTAGATAAAAGTAAAGTTGTGAAGGTTTCTGAACTAAGTATAAATTTAGGTGTTACAGAAAAAACAATCAGAATTGATTTAGAATCTTTAGAGAAAAAGGGTCTCCTGAAAAGGATCCATGGTGGTGCGGTATTGCTAGAGGAAGAAGATCGGATTTTTCCAATTAATGAAAGGCAATTGAGCAACAACGAAAGAAAGGTAGCGATTGCTAAAAAGGCAATCAAACTTATTAATGATCAAGATACAATTTTATTGGATGGTGGGAGCACTACTCTACAAATTGCAAGTTTATTAGGTGATTTTCCTGTAACGGTCATTACTAATGATATCAAAATTGCAAATGAATTACTTAACAAGGAAAAGGTTCAGTTGATGGTACTGGGAGGATCAAGAATGGGGACATCCTCGTCTTTATTTGGTGTAGAAGCGTCAGACTTATTAAAACGTATACGTGTGAATCGGTTGTTTTTTGGGGCAACAGGTGTCTCGGTTGAGCATGGTTTAACGGTATTAAATAGTTTTCATGTGGAGTGGAAAAGACAGATTATTGGGTGTGCAGATCGCGTTACTCTTCTTGCAGACTCTACCAAGTTTGAAAAAGTAGGTTTGATTCAATTTGCTACGTTGGATGATGTGGATGAAGTGATTACTGATGACTTGTTGGATAAGCATATTTTGAAGGTGCTGAAAGAAAAGTCGATTTCTATTACTTTAAGTGTATGTTCAAAAAAGTAGTAGGAAACTGTATAGTGTTATATTTGGTTCCGCAATTATTAGGGGGAAACCGGAAGCAAGGAAGCTCTCAACACTGAATAAAGGCGAACAAAGGACTCGAAATAGTTTGATTTTACCTAGTTCACTTCAGACGTTTTTATGAATCATTCTATTAAAAGAATGTTGCTATCCATTATTTACAATGCTATAATCAAACTATAACGAACTAAAACGAACATAAAAGGCGCATGAGGTGAACAAAAGGGGAGGTGCGATGATGACACAATTGCCTTTTAGATTAGATGGAAAAGTTGCTTTAGTTACCGGAGCAAGTCGTGGACTTGGTCAAGGCATGGCTGTTGGGCTTGCTGAGGCAGGTGCTGATGTGATCGGTGCAGGTATTAGTGATATGAGTGAAACAAGAAAGCAAATAGAGGCATGTGATCGTAAGTTTTACGAGATAAAAGCAGACTTATCCCAGTCAGGTGCAGCAAAACAATTAGTGTTGGATGCGGTGAGAGAAACTGGGAAGATTGATATTCTAGTAAACAATGCAGGGATTATTAGACGAAACGCGGCAGAGCATTTTTCAGACGAAGATTGGAATGCGGTGATTAATGTTAATTTAAACTCAGTATTCCAATTGTGTAGAGAAGTAGGAAATCATATGCTAGAAAATGGTTCAGGTAAGATTATTAACATTGCTTCCATGCTGTCCTTCCAAGGTGGACTTCGAGTGCCGGCCTATACAGCGAGTAAACACGCTGTAGCGGGTATAACGAAGGCATTAGCAAATGAGTGGGTTAGTAGAGGAATAAATGTAAACGCTATCGCTCCTGGGTATATGGAAACAGATAACACAGAAGCGTTGCGTGCAAGTGAAGAAAGAAATGCATACATTACGTCTCGTATTCCAAAAGGAGAATGGGGAAAGCCAGAAGACCTTAAAGGGCCAGTAGTATTCCTAGCGTCAGAAGCTTCTAGTTATGTTAATGGTCATGTATTATGTGTTGATGGTGGATGGATGAGCTCGTAATTTAATTCATAGGATGATAGGGAGGGGAAATAAAAATGGAAATTAGACACGCAACAAACCCAGTTGATAGTAAACAATATACGACAGAGAAATTGAGAAACGAATTTTTAATTGAGTCCTTGTTTGTATCAGGTGAAATTAACATGGTCTATTCACATTATGATCGTGTTGTTGTTGGGGGGGCGATCCCGACAAGTCAAGCTCTTACATTGGATGCAGGTGATGCATTAAAAACTGATTATTTTCTTGAAAGAAGAGAAATTGGAATCGTCAATATTGGACCTAAAGGGAAGGTTGTAGTTGATGGTGAAGAGTTTGAGTTGAACAAACGTGATTGTTTGTATGTCGGTCTTGGAAAAAAAGAGGTTACATTCCACAGTGTGGACCCGTCTAACCCAGCTCGCTTTTACTTAGTTTCCACAAACGCACATAAAGAGTATCCGACAAAGGTATTGCCTATCGCAGACGCAGAGCCAACAAAATTAGGATCAGATAGTGAATCTAATAACCGTACCATTTATAAATACGTTCATGCGGATGGTCTTCAAAGTTGTCAATTAATGATGGGAATGACATTACTTGAACCGAATAATATGTGGAACACGATGCCTGCACATGTTCATGATCGTCGAATGGAAGTTTACCTGTACTTTGATATGGATGAAGAGTCACGTGTGTTCCATTTTATGGGAGAACCAAATGAAACACGTCATATTGTTGTGAAAAATGAAGATGCAGTCCTTTCTCCACCATGGTCGATTCATTCAGGAGTAGGAACAAACAATTATACATTCATTTGGGCGATGGCCGGTGAGAATTACACGTTTACAGATATGGATTTTGTGAAAATGGAAGATTTGAAGTAATAAATGTAAAGATAACGAATACCCGAATATCTAAATCTTTCGGGTATTTGAATATTCCAAAAAAATATTGAAGGAATAATGAGATTCCAGTAGAATAGAATCTATAGCAAGAATTTAAAGAGACTTTTACTTACCGATAAATAACAACGTTGTTATAAAAGGTCTCATATTAAGGGAGGACTATCTATGACGAAATCTATAACAAAACCATTTATTCATGAGGATTTTTTGTTACGAAATGATGCTGCGAAAGTACTTTATCATGATTATGCAAAGAATATGCCGATTTACGATTATCATTGTCACATAAGTCCAAAAGAAATCGCAGAAAATAAAGCGTTTACAAATCTATCAGAAATCTGGCTTCACGGTGATCATTACAAATGGAGAGCAATGAGAACTCTAGGCATAGACGAAAAATATATAACGGGTGATAGTGATGACAGAGAGAAATTCCAGCAATGGGCTAAAGCTGTTCCCCATACGATAGGTAACCCTCTTTATCATTGGACTCATTTAGAGTTGAAAAGATATTTTGGTGTTGACGTTCTGCTGAATGAATATACAGCTGATGACATTTGGGTTCATTGCAATACACTTCTTCAAAGCGGAGAACTTACAACACAAAAGATTATTGAAAAGTTTCAAGTCAATGCGATTTGCACGACAGATGATCCAGTTGATACACTAGAGCACCATCAGTCGATTTTACAAAATGATGCTGTTCAAACTAAGGTTCTACCTGCATTTCGTCCGGATAAAGCTGTTGAAATTGGAAGACCTGAGTTTAATCAGTATATAGCAAAGTTGGCAGAAGCTGCTGATATCGAGATTGAAACGTATGAAGACTTACTTGCTGCCATTGAAAATCGCGCAAATTATTTCCATGAAAATGGTTGTCGTATTTCTGACCACGGAATTGAAACGGTCCCATTTGAAGAATGTACATTTGAAGAAGCTTCAAAAATCTTTCAAAAAGTAAAAACCGGAGAGTCCATTTCAAAATCAGAGGAGATGAAATACAAAACATTTACAATGTTGTTCTTGGGAAGACTGTATCATTCACTAGGTTGGGCGATGCAATTGCACATTGGTGCAATACGAAACAATAATCAACGTATGTTCGCAACACTTGGTGCCGATACAGGATTTGATTCAATTCATGATCTAGAAGTGGCAAGACCACTGAATGGATTTTTGAATGCGCTAGATAAAGAGAATGAACTCCCGAAAACAATTCTTTACAATCTAAATCCAAATGACAATTATGTCCTTGCAACAGCGATTGGAAACTTCCAATCTAGTGGAATAAACGGCAAAATGCAATTTGGTTCAGGGTGGTGGTATAACGATCAAAAAGAAGGAATGAGACGACAAATGACCGATCTTGCAAACATCGGACTATTAAGTAGCTTTGTTGGGATGTTGACAGATTCAAGAAGTTTTCTTTCCTATCCAAGACACGAGTATTTCAGAAGAGTGCTTTGTGATTTAGTTGGAGAATGGGTTGAAAATGGCGAAGCTCCACGCGATTATCAATTATTAGGAACGATGATAGAAAATATTTGTTATCATAATGCCAATCAATATTTTCAAATTAAATAAATTATAAGCAAAAGTCCTCTTTCAAACAATCAGTTTGATGTGAGGGCTTTTCAATTGGTTAGAAGTACATATTTAGATGAAATGAAGTGAAATATAATCAATAGTGTAATTTGACTTTTTAAGGGAAAGGAAGTTCAACCACTCATGAAAAAGATAGTCATTATAGGTGGGGCGGGTACAGTAGGAAACATACTAACAAACGGTCTATTAGAAAAGCATAAGGTCGTTGTGCTTGACCGAAATGAAAATCAAAATAACCAAGCTAAGTTCATTCAAGTTGATGCAACGAATTTGCAAGACCTTATTGCAAAAGTACCAAAAGCGGATGTGCTCATTAATTTGCTGAATACAAATACAAAACATGCTCTTGAAGACGTAGAAACGTTTGAAAAAATGACAGAAATTTTTTTGAAAGCTACGTACTACATATTATTTACTGCTAAGAAAAAGAAAATCCCAAAAGTCATTTTTGCTAGTACGAATCATGTGACTGATTGTTATGAAGAAGAAGGAAATTCCCTCCTTGGACGGGAGATCAATGTAGGGGACTACCCTTGCTCAAAAGGCTTATACGGCGTGTTGAAGTTTGCCTCTGAACAAGTTGGTTCTCTTTTTTCAAACGAGAAAAATTTATCTGTTATTAACATTCGGATTGGGTCTGTTCCAAAAGAGATCTCTAAAGAAGTTATGGAAGAAAATCCTCGACTTAAAAAGACATTATTGACAGATACAGATCTTATTGATTTGTTTACAGCTGCTCTTGAAGCAGATATCAAGTTTGGGACTTATTACGGTGTATCGGATAATCCAGGAAAACCATGGGATATGGCAAATGCAAAAAAGGAACTCGGATACAAACCGAATGAGAATACAACTGACCTTCTATAGCAGGTGACTCAAAGGGCTATTTATCCCAGTCACCTTTATTTAAATGATTTGATGGATTTATTTAACATCTTAAATGTTGATTATTCTACCGAAATGCAAGTGTTGCCAATTGGTTGAGATGACCTAATTAAATGATTATATACGTAACTTATCCTTAAATTTATAATCAATAATCAGACACTACGATTTTTTGCGGAGGGAAATTATGTCACGTATAAACGTTTATTTGGCAGGTGATTCAACTATGTCCTATTACGATGAGACAAAGTCACCTAGAGCAGGTTGGGGGCAAATGCTTGAGAGCTTCATGAGTGAGGGGGTAAAAGTTCATAACGAAGCAGCTTCAGGTAGGAGTTCAAAAAGTTTTTTTCATGAGGGAAGATTAGCGAATATAGCTAAACGTATTCAAGCAGGAGATTACTTACTCATTCAGTTTGGGCATAATGATTCAAAAAGTGATGAAGAAAGACATACGGTACGCAAAGCTCGTGATTGAAGGAATAAAAGAACAGAATATTCAATTGCGTGATTATCTCAACTAAAAAGGGAGGTTCCTCATATGCCTATAATGAAAAAAGGATTAAACATCATATTACCTGAAATTCCAAGTAGGAGTTTTTATATTACTGATTTCGGAGCAGTTGGAGATGGAATATATGACAATACTAATGCATTTCAACGTGACCAAATTTAGTAAGTCTACGAAACTGTAAATAGATTCTTCTCATTTTCATTGACAAAATAAGAATGATTAATATAAAAGGTGATGCAATTGTATTCCATATGTACTGTGAACGAGCTGACGATGAAGTAATCGCCGAAGAGATTTCTGAAAAAACACCGACCTTCCGTAACATAAAAATGCGTAATATCGTCTGTAGAAGAGCAAAAACAGCTGTGCTTTTAAAAGGTCTACCTGAAATGCCGCTGAAAGACTTGTATTTGAGAAAGTATCAATTGTTTCAGAACGAGGTGTTATTGGACCGATTGTCAAGATGTCATTTTTTCAAACGAACTACTTAAGGGACAGGAGGTAAGAATGTTCATATATGATCTAGAGAGTAATATGTACGTAATCAAACTGTAATATTTTGAACTTTAAATGAATTGTTATGATATAATTGAGAATATCAATTTTTGACATAATACTTTAAAATTTTCTACAATTATTAGCGCAATACAATTAGAATTGGGACAACGGTTCGAATCGTTTTTTATTTATAGTTATTGTTAAGCGCTTTCATGATAGTAAGGAGGGGAGGTAACAGATGCGAAGTCAAAGCTTATTAACTAAGCTAATTGTATTTGGTTGTATTATCAGTATCATCCCTGTCGTTATTGTCGGTGTATTTTCGTATGTGCAGTCTTCGAAACACATTCAAGAGAAGGTGAATGATGAAAAGCTACAAACGATTCGACAAATACATTCAAACATTGAACAAGTGTTAGTGACGGTTCATCACAGTGTAAATAATACAATTGATTCACCTTTAATGGAGGAAGCAATAAGGCGTCCCCTTGTTGGTGAAGATTTTCGCATTTACAGAGAACTAAGACAAGCAAGAAGTAATCTACAGTCTTACGATACGAAAGTGAGAGAAGTGATTCTTTTAAACTTTCAGGAAAATTGGATTATTAATAACCAAGGATTGTATCGTTTACATGATCATCCAGACAAAAGTAATTATATGTCGTATCTCAATCTGGAACATGATTCTACTTGGTTGTTATTAAATAATGAAGACTTTTCATATCCACTTACAAATCGAAAGTGTAATTACACAATTAGTTTAGTAAAGAAGCTTCCAGTTAAATTGAGTAATAAATATGGCCTTGCTTTTACGAACATTCCTACCTGCAGTCTTTCAGAAATGATTAATGTAGATGAGCATTCGGATAAAGTGATGATTACAGATGAAAATTATCGCATTATTGTTCATCGTGACCAATCAATGATTGGAAAAACTCTGATAGAAGCTGGTTACGTTGACACTCTTGATCATTTCTCTGAGAAAAGTGGACAGTTCAATACATCGTCTAACGATCCACATACTGTGACTTACTATACCTCTGATTTTAATAATTGGCATTATATTTCTTTTAGTTCGATCGATTTGCTTACAGCTGAGAGTAAAAAAATTGGCTGGCTTACCTTTTTTATCGTTACATTCATTATTTTGTCTTGTGTGCTATATATTTGGATCATTAGCCGAAAATTATATTCCCCAGTAAATAAACTGATTCATTTAATTGAGGATAACTGGCCAGATCAAAATAGAGAGAAGAAAAATGAATTAGAAATGATTGAAGAGCACATTAATGACTTGTTTTCATCTAACTCTAATTTAGAAAATGAGTTAATGGAACATAGGCAACAGGTCAAATCTTTATTTATTAATCGTTTGTATACAGGGAATTACAAAACGAGTGAAATTGCTGAAAAATTAGAGTATTTTCAATTAAGCCAAATTGTTGAAGAATGGAATCATATGGTTGTATTTACATTACATGTCGATACCTATGATAAGAACAAGTATGAATCACCAGCAACAGAAAAATTATTCTTTGCTGTAAAAAACCTTGTCGAAGAAGCAATTGATAAGGAACATAAATTTCCTGTGGTTTGGATTGATCAAACGTTAGTCACGCTAATAGGCTTTGGTGATAACAATACGAATAACCTTCAGGATATTGTCTATGAGTTAACAGAAACAATCCAAAGCAAAATAAAGAAAAGCCTTAATGTTTCGGTTAGCATTGGAATAAGTTTGCCTTTTAAAGAGATGAAAGAGGCAGCGAGAGCTTACCGTGAAGGTGTCGAGGCCTTAAAACATCGGATGAAACTAGGCAAAGGAGTCATCATCGACTTTAATAGTATTAACTCTGGTAAACATTCTGTTATATTTGATTACCCTAAACGGACTGAGGAAGAATTGTTAATGGCAATCAAAATAGCAGATGAGGAGAAAGCATTAGAACAATTAAAAATTTGGATCGAGAAAGCATTTAAAAATACGCAATCTCCGAGAGAATATCAAATTTCAATGATGCGTTTATTAAATAATTTGTTGATGATTAAGCAAGAGGGTGGTGTAAGCTTCCAACAAATAGAGGTTTTCCACGCTTCACTTTATGATGAGTTGTTAAAGTTACAAATGAAAGATGATATTGAGGAATGGTTTAAACGAAGGTTAATCCTACCATTGATTAAAGTGTTTAGTGATCGTAGAGATTCTCAGTTTCATAATCTTTCAGAAAAAATGATCGATCTTATTCAAAATAACTATAATACTGATATTACCTTAGAAGAATGTGCATCAAAACTACATTACAACGCAAATTATTTAAGCAGTGTTTTCAAACAAGAGACGAATTATACTTTTAGTGAGTACTTGGCCATGTATCGGTTTAAAATTGCTAAGCAATGGCTGACAGAAACGAATATGACAGTCAAGGACATCGCTGATAAATTGAAGTATACGAACTCGCAAAATTTTATACGCTCCTTTAAGAAGCTAGAAGAGATGACGCCTGGTCAATACCGTGAGAAATATCGGAAAAGTTCATAAAGAAGGGTGACTCAGAAGTTTCTGCTTAGCAGATCCTTTTGAGCACCCTTTTTTTATATGCGATATAATAAGGTGCGCTAATCTGAATTTCTTCAACTCTAACACCAATAATCATTACGTTAGTTTTCAACTAGTTAGGCAAGGTTTAACAATGTAAGTGCTTACGTAAGTGAGTTATTGATTATAGACCGTCCTCGAAACTTAGAATATGATCAGCATTAAGAACTGTAACGTTTAACAGCATCCCTTACATTGTTAAACGGTTAATACTAAGTTTTGGAGGTGGTTTATGGACGAGTATTGATCGAGTTTTATCAGATGAGTCAATCTTGAATTCTAATAACAGAAGGTGAAATGAAGTGGATACTCATCTTATGAAAACAAAACAACTTATAGTATGTAAGAATGGAGATCGGTTAATATTTAAAAATGTGCAGTTCAGCAGACATCAAGGTACACTTATTACTACTGACTGATAAAGAGGCAAATAAGCATACGTCAGAAAAAATGTTAAGTGGTTGGAAACCAATTGTTTAAAATCATCAAAACACAACGATTTTCTAATTATCAGTGAAAATGATTGTAGTCGATATCGGTATTCATGCTACTATGAAAAATGAAAGAAATTATTGGGGGTTAGGAAATGTTGAAATCAAACAAGTTTTTTATAATTTTTTGTATATTTGCTTTTGTGTTAATTTTACTTTCTGCATGCAATAATGAAAGCGCTTCAAAAAAATCGGATGAAAATACGGAAATTAACAGTAATTCAGACGCAGCATCGGATGAGCCATACGAATTTTCAATTATGGCAAACTTGCATACGCCGGAAGTTCCTGATGATCAAATAAAAGAAATTCTAGAAGAGAGAACAAATACAAAATTAGATATTCAATGGGTACCAGACAGTAATTATGAAGAAAGATTAAATTCAGCATTTGCAACAGGAACGTTTCCTGAAGCTGTTTATATGAAAAACCAAACGACATACCACCAATTTAAAGATGCGATTCGTGATGACCAGTTTTGGGAAATCGGACCTTATCTAGATGACTATGAAAATTTAAGTAACTTAAAAGAACAAGTTTTACTTAATACGGCAGTTGACGGAAAAATTTACGCACTTTATCAAGGAAGACCGATGGCGCGTTCAGGTATTATTTACCGTAAAGATTGGGCAGATAATTTAGGAATTTCAGCACCAACAAATACGGAAGAATTTTTTGAAATGGCTCGAGCATTTACTGAAGATGATCCAGATGGAAATGGAAAAGATGACACAATTGGCTTAACGGACAGAAGTGATGTTGTATACGGTTCATTAAAGACAATTGCTTCATGGTTTGGTACTCCAAATAACTGGGGCGAGCAAGACGGGAAATTGTTACCTGAATTTATGTTTGACGAATATATGGAATCATTGGACTATGTCCGTGAACTTCACAGCAACGGTTACATGAATAAAGATTTTCCTGTGACCAGTAAGTCGGACCAACAAGCGATGTTTAAAAATGGAACAGCGGGTATTTATATCGGTTCAATGGGTGATGTTGGTAGTCTTCACGCTGATGCGGTAAGCATTAACCCTGATTTAGAGTATGATGTAACGAACTATGTTGAAGGTCCAAATGGCGAATATAACATTTGGTCAATTCCTGGATATGGTAGTTTGGTTATTTTCCCTAAATCAGCAGTTGAAACGGAAGAAGAATTGAAAAAAATCTTAGCTTTCTATAATGATTTAATGGCTCCTGAAAACTCTAATTTAATTTATTGGGGGATAGAGGGAGAACATTACACAGTTGAAGACGGTGGAGCGGTTCCTCATGAAGACACGAAGATGACGGATCGAATAGTAAAACCGTACCAAGCGTTAGAAATTGGTGAAGCTGAAACAAATGGACGATATGAAGGAATTCATACGTACGATATCAAAGCAAAAGCGGAAGAATTGCATATTGATAATGAAAACTATTTAGTTCATGATCCAACAATCACATTAGACTCTGACACTTATGTGAAAAATGGAGAGCGACTTAATCAAGTAATATTAGATGCGACATATCAATATATTCTTGGGCAAATTGATAAAGATGGATTTGAAAAAGCAGTTGAAAATTGGAAGAAGCAAGGCGGAAATGACATCATTGAAGAATTTAATGCTTCATATCAAGCAGTAAACTAGGAAAAAAATAGCAAGAAGAAGCTGGCTCAAGTAAGAGCCAGCTTTATTTAGGTGAAAATGTCTAGATGAATTTAAAAGGTATTATTTTTGCATTGATAGCAGAAAGGTAACGACTCTTCAATCTAGTTAACTTTCTTATGAGTGTCATAAAATCATATGGTTTCAAACCAACTTCTAACATCTGTTTAGGTCTTCTATTACTTGTAATAGGTTATATCAAATGAAAGATTAAATGTGTAAAGAAGCCGATATACCATAATCAAAATCTCCGGTTTGAACGAAAAAAACCTTTAAAATCAAGGCTTACAGATAGTTGCAACGAGATGATTATAGCTGTAATTCAAAAAGAAGCTTAATATCAAATTACAAAAGGAAGGCGGTTACACAAAAGAAGGGATAAGTAGTGGCTACTATTATAATTAGAAAGGAAGATGGAAATGGAAAATAACGTAGCTTTAGATAAAGGGAAAGTGCCGTTACCAAAGCCTAGTAGAAGAGAGGAGTTAAAGAGGCGAATTGCAAAGAATAAATGGATTTATTTAATGATTACACCAGGGCTATTGTATTTCTTTATTTATAAATACATTCCTATGTATGGACTAATTATTTCTTTTCAAGATTACAAACCTTACTTAGGAATAACTGGAAGTGAGTGGGTGGGACTAGAGCATTTCAATCGCTTGTTCTCGGAACCTGACTTTTGGCTAATTTTTAAAAACACACTCATTTTGTTCGCATTACAAATATTTGTATATTTTCCGATCCCAATTATTTTGGCACTAATGTTGAATGAAGTAAGAAAACAGTTTTTTACTAGAACTGTTCAAACGTTAATTTATATTCCACATTTTATGTCTTGGGTGGTCATAGTTTCAATCAGTTATGTCATGTTGACATTAGATGGAGGAATCATTAATGAAATTATAGGAGCATTGGGATTTGAAAAAATAAATTTCTTACTTAATCCTGATACATTTCGTCCAATGTATATCATTCAAGTAATATGGAGAGAAGCTGGATGGGGGACAATTATTTTTATTGCTGCGATCGCAGCTGTTGATCCTCAATTATATGAAGCTGCGAAAATGGATGGGGCAGGTCGCCTTCGTCAAGCATGGCATATTACGTTACCGGCAATAAGAAGTGTTATCGTCGTACTATTAATCTTAAAAATTGGTGATGTGTTAGAGCTAGGTTTTGAACATGTATATTTGCTATTAAATGCCTCTAACCGCGAAGTTGGGGAAATTTTTGACACATATGTGTATACAGCAGGTTTGAAACAAGGGCAGTTTAGTTACAGTACGGCTGTTGGATTTTTCAAAGGAATAGTTGGATTGATTCTAGTAATTATGGCCAACTGGTTAGCGAAAAAAGCGGGTGAAGAAGGTATTTACTAAATTGACACGAAGGAGGAGTAACAAATGGTTCAAGACAAAACATGGGGTAGTCGAATCTTTAACATAACGAATATTACATTACTATCAATCGTTGCCTTGCTATGCGTGTTGCCTTTTATTCACGTAGTTGCAAGTTCATTTACTACTAGTGCAGAACTAGCAGAGAAGAAGTTCGTTCTATTTCCTACCGTATTTAGCCTAGACGCTTACAGATACATTTTCTCAACAGATACCGTGTTTAAGGCTCTATTAGTATCGATAGGAGTTACAGTTGGGGGAACGATTTGGAGTATGCTTCTCTCAACATTAACAGCTTATGGACTTTCACGTAAGGATTTAGTAGGAAGAAGATTCATTATGTTCTTTATCGTCTTTACGATGTTGTTTAACGGGGGAATGATCCCAACTTTCTTAGTCGTTCAATATACGGGGTTACTAGATTCATTGTTAGCACTAATTATTCCAGTATCAATTAACGCATTTAATATGATTATTTTAAAAAGCTTCTTCCAAAACTTACCTGACGGGTTGGAGGAATCAGCAAAAATTGATGGCTGTAGTGACTTTGGAATTTTATTTAGAATCGTCATTCCTTGCTCAATGCCAGCCATCGCCACGATTTCGTTGTTTTACGCTGTAACGTATTGGAACACGTATATGCATGCGATTTTATATTTAAACGATCCTTCAAAATGGCCAGTTCAAGTGTTGTTGCGTCAAATTGTTGTTCTTGCGAGTGGATTAAACTATGACGGATCAGAATTTACGAGTGTTCCACCACCTGAGTTAACGGTGAAAATGGCTGTAATTGTTGTTGCTACAATACCTGTTTTAATCGTTTATCCTTTCTTACAGAAATACTTTGCTAAAGGAGCATTGATCGGTTCCATGAAAGGATAACAGTAGTTGCCCAAAAGAATAATTATCTTTTTGGGCAACTGGAACTGAACACACTTTTAGTAAACAAAGGCAGGTGAGTATATGAATTCAAATACAAAGAGTATTGTCGATGTCTTAGAAAAAATGGAGCTTCAGTATCAAGGTTTATTTCGTTGGTTGGCTGGTCAATACGATTCTGTGACAGGTGGCTTCTATTATGCAAGAAGTTCAATTGGTGATCATCGTTTTATTCCAGATATTGAATCAACTTCGCAAGGACTAAACATCTTACTCAGAAATGATTTAATTAAAGACATGCCGGAGCAAATGAGACGACAAATGATACGTTTCTTTCAACAGAAACAGCATGAAAAGTCTGGTTTTTTCTATGATGAAAACCCTGCTATGAGAAAAGATGAAGTCATGGTTCACAGAGCGATCAATTATTCTACTGGATCATTGCGTAAACTTGGGAGTGCTCCTTTATACCCGTTACCTTTAGAGGCAGAGACAGCACCGAGCTATGTAGAAACGCCTGAAACCTATTTGGAAAAGTGGAGCAGTATCGACCTTAGCAATAGTTGGAGAGGCTGCGATCTTCTTGCAACGTCTTGTGTTTATATTGCAGAAATGCCTCGGGAAGATCAAAAACCATTTTTAGATAAAGCTGTACGTTTTTTAGAGTCGATCCAAGATGCGGATACAGGCTTATGGGGTGGAGGGAGTTTATATGTGCGTATATCTGGGACGTTTAAACTACACACATTTTATAGTAAATTCAATATTCCAATGCCCAATACAGACCGGATATATGAAAGCATCTTAACGTGTTTACGAACGGAAGAAGCGAAGGATATGTGCTATATCAGAAATCCGATCGATCTTCTTTCATATATGGAAGTACCCATTCCGAATGAAGAATTACTAGAGATTTTGGAAACTACGACAGAAAACATTGGCAAGTTAAAACGAGAAGATGGAGGATTTTCAAGAGAGATTGATTTGTCACCCCCCGCGCCTAATGTTGCACAAGTGAAAAGGGGAGAGTTTTACCCTAATATGCCTGAAGCAGTTTGTTTAGGAAAGGGGCTTTATGAAGGGGATATGAATGCAAGTACTCAAGCAACCTTAATCAGGCAACAGTGTTATAGATTGGCTGATCTTTTTGCTAAGCCTTTAAAAAATAGTAACGACTTTTTTAAATTTTTGTAGAGGAAGTATAGCCTATTTTTGTGGGAGAAGTGTTGTTAAAACATGAAACGACTAAAACTGCCTAAAGAAAAAAGGTTGTCAGAGCAAGCAGTCATTACACTTGTTAATCATACAATCTTTCAATTTGGCAATTCATTATCGCTTATTTTCATTAATTTATACTTATGGCGCTTAACTGAGAGTTTACTAATTAATGGGTTGTTTAATTTAATTGCCATCCTTACTCAAGCAATAGCAACAATCTTGATTGGAAAGATGGCAAAACAAAAAGGACATTTAGCCATCTATCGATATGGCATTTTCTTAACCGCTTTCTTTTATTTGTGCATCATTGTAACCCAGGAAAATATGGTTGATTACTTTTATTTATTTGCCTTGATAAAAGGAGTTTCGCAAGCGGCATACTGGGTGAGCTATTTTACATTAGCACACGAAGTTTCAACTAATAATAATCGACACCGTTATCTTGGATGGAATCAAGTTTCAATGGGAATGGCAAATCTGATTGGTCCGGCAGCTGCTGGAATCTTGATTAGTATGAGTACAGAATTGACTGGTTATATGATCGTGTTTTCAGCGGCTTTCTTAATGTTTTTAGTTGCAACCATCGGAAGTTTTCGCATTAAAAAGGAAGAGTCCCATCATAAAGAATACTATATGAAATATTTAAAATTAATGGTTAAGAAAAAGCCGAATTTTGGGAAAGCTCTTCTTGGCTGGTTTATTATCGGCTTTCCTCAAGGGATTTTAATGTATATACCTCCGATTTTGCTATTTACAATCTTTCCAGATGAAAGCTTTGTTGGGTATATGAATGTTGTCCTTCTTAGCTTGTCAATTTTTTCAATTTATGTAATTTCCAGAGTCGGCAATCTCGAATCTACTAAATTATATCTATTCATTGCGGCGATTGGAATGGTACTTTCAGCAACCTTCTTAATATGGGAAATTGCCATATGGACAGTTGTGTTATTTATGTCAATTGGTTCATTATTTAAACCGTTACAAGCGAATACGTATGCTGTGTATTACTTCACTTGGCTTGATAAGATACCGCTAAAAGAAAATTTCCGTGTCGAGTCCGTTGTTTTACGTGAAGCGATTATTAACTTTGGAAGAGGGATAGGGATTGTCATATTTATGATTTTCTCACAGGACATCAATCCAATTTCGATCCCTTGGATTATTGTTTTTGTGATGTCTATTCAGTTAGTCATGCCTTTTTTAGTGAAAGAAAAGTAGATGGTTCAAAAAAGGTCGTTATTATCTTTTTGAACCACCTTAAACTGCGAGCGGAGTAACTGCACCATCTTTTTGAATTACAGCAGCTAATTTTATAAAGGAGGAATTTACTATGAGTAATATCGGGAAATGGGAAGAAGTTGACACAGGTGTAAGAAGAAAGATTCATCAGCCTGGGAAACAGCTAATGATGATGGAGGTTGAATTTGAGACTGGAGCAATTGGGTCTGAGCATAGTCATCCACATGAGCAATATACATATTGCTTGGCAGGAAGGTTTGAATTTAATGTTGGTGGCAAAACAGTTCTGTTATCCAAAGGGGAAACGCTTTATATTCCGGGAGATACGTTGCATGGAGTAACAGCGCTAGAACCGGGAGTGTTGCTAGATACATTTACACCATTAAGAGAAGATTTATTAAAGTAATTACCGTGTATTAATGTTACTTATAAGGAGGTTAGGCTTGAATGGGTATTTACGATATAACGAAATACGGTGCTAAGGGAGATAAAGTTACTGATAACACCGAGGCTATTGCCACTGCCATTACCGCCTGTTCAGAAAATGGAGGTGGTACAGTATACATTCCTGACGGGACGTATCAGACAGGTCCAATTGTATTAAAAAGTAACATCACTTTGTATATAGAAGCAGGAGCCCTTGTTTTATTTCGCAGTGACTTTGAGGCTTATCAGCCGGTTGAAACACGTTGGTCTGGCTATGAATGTTACGGATTTTCTCCATTAATCTATGGAAACGGCTTGAAGAATGTATCGATTAAAGGACAGGGATGTTTTGACGGTCAAGGAGCAGCTTGGTGGCAGATCTATCACCGAATCAAGCAAGGGGAAGAGTACACGTCAGGTGTAACCAAAGAGATTGCGAAATTAAATCAGGGGAAGTTTAAACCGATAAATACAAACCTCATCGAATGGGATACGCAATTTTTGCGACCACCACTCCTTCAACTCATCAACTGTGAGCAAGTAACGCTTGAAGGAATTACATTCCAAAATTCACCATTTTGGAATACGCATCTCGTTTATTGCGATCATGTTAGTGTTCGTGGTGTTACCTTTAAAAATCCATCCAATACGCCAAATGGCGATGGCTTTGATATTGACTCATGCCAGGATGTCCGAGTGTCTGATTGTCATTTTGATGTTGGTGATGATTGCCTATGTTTGAAATCTGGAATTAACGAAGATGGAAGAAGAGTAGGCAAGCCAACTGAAAATGTTACTGTAACCAATTGTACGATGTTTCATGGTCACGGTGGTGTCGTGATGGGAAGTGAAAATTCTGGAGGTATCAAAAATGTCACGGTTTCAAACTGTGTATTTATTGGAACGGATCGCGGAATCAGGATTAAAACAAACCGGGCACGGGGAGCTTATATTAAAAATATTTTTGTGAATAACATTTATATGGAAGATGTCTTTTGTCCACTCGCCATTAATTCTTTCTATCGCTATGGCGTGGATGAAAGTGATCCATTAATGTCAAGCCCTGAAGCAATTCCAGTTACAGAGAAAACTCCACATATTAAACAAATAGAAATTAGCAATGTGACGGCGAAAAACTGTCGGACTGCAGCGGGCTTTATTTACGGCCTTCCTGAAAAACCGGTTGAGGACGTTTCCTTGCGACATGTCACATTTGAAATGACCGATGATCTAAATGAAGCTGGCGGTGAGCCCGATATGGTGAAAGAAGAAATAACAATGGCAGGAGAAGGAATTTATTGTAAGCATGTTAATGGGATCGAGTTTCATCGTGTAAGAGTAGAAACAAGACAAGGGCCTGCTTTATTCATGGATCAAGCCACTCATGTTGAAATCGATCATTTAGCGATGAAAAAACTTCATCCGAATACACCAGTTGTTAAGTTAGGCAAGGTTGAAGATGTGGTTATCTCAGGACGACAAGCAATCCAATTAAAAGAAACATACCTTTCCTCTGAGGAAAGTACAAGTGAAGTAGTAATCGTAGGAGAGTCACTATGAGTGAGGAACAAAATAAGTGGTCACCACAATCGTTTATCGATGATCTATATCAAGATAGCTTACGAAAACACGACCGGACGTACGACGAGAGCTGGAGAGTGATTCTTATATCACGCTTGCAAGAGTGTTTAGGAGATTTCTCGAATCTTCAAGGTGAACTCCAATCGAAAACATTGGAGTCAGTCGAGTGTGAGGGGTACGTGCGGCGACGAGTTGAGCTTTCTATTTGCGATTCACTTCACATCCCTATCTACGTCTTAGTTCCTAATGTGAAAACAACGGCCAAATTCCCTGTTGTTCTCGCCATCCATGGACATGGCTATGGGAGTAAAGAGATTGTTGGTTTACATCCAGGTGGAATGGAAAATTTTGACTCTCCGGGAATTCATAAAAATTTTGCGATCGAGCTTGTACGTAAAGGAATGATTGTTGCTGCTCCTGAACTTATCGGGTTTGGTGACCTAAAGTTAGAAGCTGATCAGACAGCTGGAACACCTACTGATAATTCCTGTTTTCCACTAGCTAGTCAACTGCTAATACTCGGAAAAACGTTGGCAGGGCTGAGGGTATTTGAATGTTCTCGAGTACTAGATTATATCGAATCGCTCGATGAAACAGATAATAATAGAATTGGTTGTATGGGCTTATCTGGTGGAGGTCTTGTAGCTGCATATACAGCTGCTTTAGACGATAGAATCAAGGCAACGGTTATAAGTGGTTATACCAATCGTTTTTATGGAAGCATAATGTCAAGAAGGCACTGTCTCGATAATTACATTCCAGGCATATTAAAATATGCAGAAATGCCAGATTTAATTGGCTTGATTGCACCAAGGAAATTATTGATTGAAGCGGGTAATCATGATCATCTTTTTCCAATTGATGAAGTGAAAGTTGCATTTAATAGACTAAAAGAGATTTATCAGTCTTTCGATGCAGAAACCGACCTTGCTGCCGATTTCTTTAATGGTGGCCATGAGATCAATGGTGAAAAGTCATATGACTGGTTAATAGATAACCTTTAAAAGAAGGAGGTAAAACAAGTGGAAATTTTTAAAAATCCGATCATTCCAGGTTTCTATCCAGATCCTTCTATTTGTAGAGTTAAAGAAGATTACTATTTAGTTACATCAATTGTTACAAAGCAGCGAGTATCAAATACGAATGGAATTTACAAAAATGAATGATTACTCTGTTCTTCGTCTCGTTAAGAGAACCGCGGGAGAAGATCAAACATGGTCGGTGGAGCAAGTAAAAACAAACAGACTCTTTCTAAAAGTTGAGGTTTATGGACAAGATTACAATTTTTATTATGCGACAGAGCCAGAGAACTGGCAAACGTTAACTGAGAATGTTGATGGCAGGATCTTAAGTACGGATATTGCAGGAGGCTTTGTTGGGACATATATCGGTATGTATACTAGCAGCAATGGAGAAGAAAGTAGCAATACGGCAGACTTTGATTACTTTGAGTATAGCAGACTTTCATAAATAGGAGGAGGAATCATTATGACAAATCAAACAGCTGTAAATGGAAAAACGGCTTTAGAATGGGCCGAAAGAGCGAGTGAAAGTTTAATGAATCAATACGAACCCCTACAACTTTCACCAGCTAATCGATGGCACTATCATCAAGGGGTGTTCTTGTGTGGTGTCCATAGTGTATGGCAAGAAACAAAGAACGATGAATATTTTCATTATTTTAAAGAATATGTTGATAAGCTCGTAGATGAACAAGGAAACTTTTATTTTGCTAGAGATGAGTTGGATGCGATTCAACCAGGTTTATTACTCCTTCCATTATATAATCAAACAGGGGAAGAGCGTTACAAAATTGCAGCAACAAAACTTCGAAATCTATTAAACACGATAAATAAAACAAAAGAAGGCGGCTTCTGGCATAAAGATAAATACCCATATCAAATGTGGCTTGATGGCCTTTACATGGCAGGACCGTTCACTCTTCAATATGGTCAACAATTTGGTCAGCCAGATTTAGTCGATCTTGTTTTATATCAAGAATCACTCATGAGAAAGAATACGAAAGATGAAAAAACAGGCCTTTATTTTCATGGTTGGGATGAAAGTGGAAAAACACCATGGCATATACCAGGAACGAATACAGCTCCAGAAATTTGGGGGCGTTCACTAGGATGGTACGGACTGGCAGTGGTGGATATTATCAGTATGCTTCCTGATGGCCACTCAAAAAAGGAAGAGCTTATTGGTGTCATTCAAGACCTTGTTCATAACTTGGTGCGTTATCAAGATGAAGAAACAGGTTTATGGTATCAAGTGATTGATAAAGGCGATCAAGAAGATAACTGGTTGGAAAGTTCTTGTTCTAGTTTATTCGTATATACAATTGCAAAAGCAGTCAACGAAGGATATATTGATAGCAAATATTATGAACATGCCCAAAAAGGCTATGAGGGAATTATCCGTCATTGCATTGAAGTAGATCATCATGATCAAGTCATATTGTCAGGAATTTGTATTGGTACTTCCATTGGTGTTTATGATTATTATGTTGAACGCGAAACAAGTGAAAATGATTTGCATGGAGTTGGTGCTTTTATTCTAGCAAGTATGCAGATGAACCAGTTGAAATCAAAGTAATTCGAATTCCTTCCTTTTTCGAAATTAGTTGAGGAAAATGATAGCCTTCCCTCTCTATAAGGTCAAAAAATGGTATAGTAGTAGTGAGAGTTGTCAATTATACGGCTTTTGACCTATTAACCTGAAATGATTGCTAGGAAGAGAAAGGAAGGTAAGTTTGGATGAAAAATGTATTTAGACTGCTCCTGCTGATTGTTTTAATTGTTATGGTAAGTGGTTGTGGTAATAAAGAAGATAAATTTGAAGTATTCTTTTTTTCTGATATCCCTTCATCTTTTGCTGAGGGAATTGAAAACGTTATCAAGGAAGCTGTGTCTGTTGAGGAAGAATTTGAATTGTTCATGTTTCCGGTAACGTATGAAAGATTGGTCGTAGAAATCGCAGCTCATAATGGCGACATCTTCTTTCTAAAAGAAGAGCTGATGTCTGCAGCCTATGCCCCTGAGGGATTGGTTCCTTTAGAAAAAGCAGTTAGTGAGGAGCTATTTGAGAACACGAATGAGTATAAAGACGTTAATTCAGAGACGGGTGAGACACATCTCTATGCAGTGCGAATAGATAATAGTTCTCCCTTGTTAAAAGGAATAGAGTTACAAGATCCTCTTGTGGCCATTGTACCAGTTTATAGTGATAAGGAAGCATTATCATTGGAATTGCTTCAGTATATTATGAAGCATAGCTAGTATTTAGCGTGGAAGGTGGAATAAACATCATGCAAATGAACGGATTGATGGGTAATTTTTACCGTATAAGTGTAATTATTTCACGACTTGCTTACGTTAATATTCTTTGGATTATGTTTACATTAATGGGCTTAGTAGTATTTGGATTAATGCCTGCCACAGTTGCGATGTTTGCGGTTACGAGAAAATGGGTGCATGGGTCGGATGATTTCCCTGTTTTTACAACGTTTTGGGATCATTATAAGGCAGAAATCATTAAATCAAATCTATTTGGAATATTCTTTGGTTTTGTAGGTATTATTTTATACATGAACTTCATTTTAGTTCCTGACCAGATATTGTGGATGACGATATTGCGTTACATATTACTCGTAGTAAGCTTATTGTACGTCATTATGTTACTAGTCTTTTTTCCGTCATATGTCCATCTAACTCTTAAAGGTACCAATTATCTTAAGACTTCGCTTATGTTAGGGATGGCATACCCACAATACGTATTTATTATGATTGTTGGGATAATTGGGATACAGTGGATGTTGATGTTTCTTCCTGGTCTGATCCCGTTTTTTACAGCAAGCTTCATTTGTTATTTGCTGACCTGGGTTATGAGAATTGTTTTTAAAGATGTTGAAAAAAAGAACCTGCAATATGAAGAAAACCAAGCGGCAAAAGAAATGGAAGTTACGTAATCATCAAATGAGGGGATGGAAGCCATCCTCTTGCAAATTGATTTATAACAACGTTGTTAAGTTTAAAGAGGAGAGTGAAGAAGATGAAAAGAATAGTAGTATGTGGACTAAGTAACCGAGCATTTGGTATGTTTATTGAACCAATTTTGACAAAATTTTCACAGGAGAATGAGATTGTTGGATTACTAGATAGTGATCTAAAACGTGTAGAGATTTGTAAGAAGCAGTTCCCGGAGCTTGCTTCAGTCTCAAGTTACACACCAGAGCAATTTTCACAGATGGTTACAGAAACGATACCAACTACGGTAATAGTTACAAGCCGAGATGACACTCATGTCAACTATATTTTGCAAGGCTTAGAGCATAATTTGGATGTTATTACTGAAAAGCCAATGGTAACAACAAGTCAAGATGCCAAAAGAGTGATGGAGGCAGAGGAAAAAAGTAACGGAAAGGTACAGGTAGCTTTTAATTACCGCTATAGTCCGTTTCATCGTAAAATTAAAGAGATGATTCTGGATGGGAAAATTGGGAGAGTTACGTCCATCGATTTAAATTGGTATATCGACACATATCATGGTGCTAGTTACTTTAAACGTTGGAATCGGAATAGAGAGCATTCTGGGGGCTTGTCTGTGCATAAATCAACGCATCATTTTGATTTAGTCAATTGGTGGATTGATCAAAAGCCAGTCGAAGTATTTGCATATGGCGCCTTAAATTATTACGGAAAAGATGGCGAGCATAATCCAAGTCCTACCGATAATCGCTATTGTGGGACTTGTCAAGAGCAACGTTCCTGTGACTACTATACAAGGTGGAATGATCGTAGTAATTCAATGACAGTAAAAGATGATCACATTAAAGCTGAGTCGAAGCAAGATTATACAAACTATCGGCCAGATGCCTGTATTTTTGATCATGAAATTGAGATTGAAGATACTTATGTTTCAACAGTAAGGTATGATAAAGGTGCTTTACTTAGCTATTCGATTAATTTCTCTCTCCCATATGAAGGCTACAGACTTGCTATTAATGGGACAAAAGGAAGGATTGAAACCCAAGAATTTCACGAGTTAAGTCGAATTCCATTTCCTGTTCCTGAACAAACTATTGATTATTATCCTTTATTTGGCTCAAAGGAAATTATTCATGTAATTCAAAATGAAGGTGGTCATGGTGGTGGTGATCCTATTATTCAAGAAGATTTATTTTTAGGAGTAGATCCACATCGACCTTATGAGATTTTAGCAGGAGCAGAGGCGGGAGCCTATTCGATTGCTGTTGGAGAAGGAGTTTGGAAGTCGAGTTTAGAAAATAAACCAATGAGAATTGATGATTTATTAGAAAACTATGTGTATGATTGATAGAGCGCTGTTTCAACAAGGAGTTTTTTATTAACACTTTTGGAGGTTGTACAATGGATGTAGTAACAATTGGGGAATCAATGGCCGTATTTAGTCCTGACTCATCACCGCTTATGAGGTATGCAGCAACGTATTCTAGAAAATATGGTGGAGCAGAATCAAATGTAGCAATTGGTTTAACTCGTTTAGGTCATAATGTTGGGTGGATAAGCAAAGTTGGAAACGATGAATTAGGAAAGGGCTTACTATCTTTTATTCGAGGTGAAGGGGTTGACGTAAGTCGAGTGAAAGTGGATGCTTATGCACCTACAGGTCTATATTTTAAAGAAGTAAGAAATGCAAATGACGTGCGAGTCCAATATTACCGCAGCGGGTCCGCTGCTAGTCAAATGAATGTTTCAGACATAGACGAGTCATACATTGTAAAGGCAAAATACTTACACATTACAGGAATTACTCCAGCTTTAAGTGAAAGTTGTTATGAAACGGTCATGAAAATGATAGCGATTGCAAAAGAGAATGACGTCAAGGTTGTGTTTGATCCGAACTTACGAAAGAAACTTTGGTCAGAAGAAAGAGCAAGAGAAGTATTACTTGAAATTGCATCCAAATCTGACATCGTTTTGCCGGGAGTAGCCGAAGGAGAGTTTATGTTTGGTGATAATGATCCAGAAGCATTAGGTAAGTTATTTATAAATCATGGGGCTTCACTTGTTATTATAAAGATAGGCGCAAAAGGGGCTTATTATTTTACAAACGAAGAAAGTGAACTTGTAGCTGGATTTCCAGTAGAACAAGTGATTGACCCAGTTGGGGCAGGAGATGGGTTTGCTGCAGGTGTTCTTTCTGGTCTATTAGATGAATTGCCTTTAGATAAAGTAGTAGAGCGAGGCAATGCTATTGGGGCTATGGCAACACAAATCCCAGGTGATTTCGAAGGGTTACCTAGCAGGGATGAATTGAATCATTTTCTGTATTCATCTGATTCAGAGGATATTAGTAGATAATACGAAGCAATAGGGGGAGTCAAAAGGGCTATGTGGCTTTTGATTCTCCCTATTTATTTGTAATTATTGTTGCCTAATAGGAGAGCAAGAATCAGTTATAAACAATTCTGGTTCGAGAATAATGGATTCTGGTAGCTCTTGTCCTTCAATAATACTGAGTAAAGTTTCACTAATACTTTGGGCAATTCTGGTTACGGGAACCCCAACTGTTGTTAGTTGGATTTCTATATTTGGTGATTGTGGAATGTTATCATAACTAATAATTGACAGGTCATTAGGAACATGTAAAGAAAGTTCACTTATTGCTCGAAGGATTCCTCGAGTTAAATCATAACTTCCACTAACAATTGCTGTTACATGTTTATTGTTCGTAAGCAAGGATTTGGCTGCAAGATAACCATCATACACTTCAAGACCATTTGTTGGAATAACTAAATTGGGTAGATCCGAAGCTTTTTCAACATTCATCGCTTCTAAGTACCCGGTTGCTTTTTCTCGTTGAAGAGGATCTTGTGTTTGTAATTCTCCAATGAAGGCAATTTCTTGGTGGCCAATTTCTTTTAAGTGTTTAACGGCTAATTTGATCGCTAATCTCCTGTTCACATCAATCGTTGGGAAATAAGAGCCTTCTTGGATTCCGTAATAAAGGATCGGAACTGTGGATTGAATTTTTGATCTTTTCTTATCATCTTCATTTTCTCCAAAAATTAAAATAGCATCGACTTGGAATCGATTAAATGTGGCGATAGCCGATTCAAGCTTATTTATAGAAAGCAAAGTCGTGTACGAATGTCTTTCTAAAATATCGTTTATGTTTGTAATTAAAATAGACGGAGCTACTCTCTCAACACTTGGCCAAACAACACCAATTGTATACGATTTTTTTTGTACGAGACTTCTCGCTGCAACATTCGGTTGGTAGCCTAATTCTTCTGCTATTTTCATAATTTTTGTTTTTGTCGGTTTTTTGACGAGGGGGCTATCTCTTAATGCCTTTGAAACGGTTGAATAACTAACCCCTGCATGCTTTGCGATATCTTTTATTGTTACACTCATAGCAAGCCTCCATGACAACGTTGTTAATTTATTTATTATACCAAAGGAAAGAGCGATTTATAAGAGCCTGTCTAAGTAGATAATTTAAATTTTCTTACATTGACAAGAGAAAGAACCTTCTATAAAATTAAAATAACAACGTTGTTATTAAACTGATAACCTATGAAATTTTAAGGAGGCCCAAATGAGCTCGACCTATATTTTAGTAAACAAAACAGATAATGTCATTGTTACACTAAAGGATTATGAAAAAGGGGATACACTTCTATTTGAAAATCAAGAGATTACGATAAAAGAAGCGATTCCAACTGGCCATAAAGTAGCAGTTCAAACAATAGAAAAAGGGCAAAATGTAATGAAATATGGGTTTCCAATTGGGCATGCGAAGGAAACGATTCATGTTGGAGAGTGGGTTCATACCCATAATACAAAAACAAACTTAGAAGGAACGTTGAAATATACGTTTACACCTGACGAATCAAAGGTTTCCATACAAGTACAGGACCGAACGTTTAAAGGATATGTTCGGTCCAATGGCGAGGTTGGAATTAGAAATGAAATATGGATTATTAACACCGTAGGATGTATTAATAAAACAGCAGAATTAATGGCTAAGATGGCGAATGATCAATACAAGGACAATGGTATAGATGGAGTATATCATTACCCTCATTTGTTTGGCTGTTCACAGCTCGGAGACGATCTTCATAATACGCAAAAAATACTAAGTAATTTAGTTCACCATCCAAATGCAGCTGGAATTCTTGTACTTGGTCTAGGATGTGAAAATAATCATATTGCTGAATTTAAAAAAGTCATAGATAACTATGATGAGAACAGAGTGAAATTTTTAGGTGTTCAGGAGGCTGATGATGAATTAGAAGAGGGTTTAGAACTACTTGAACAAATTGTAACGTATGCTCAAACATTTACACGTGAAGATGTACCTGTTTCCAAATTGAAAGTGGGGCTAAAATGCGGGGGATCAGATGGGTTTTCCGGAATTACCGCAAATCCACTTGTAGGGTCGTTTTCAGATAAACTCATTGCGCATGGAGGAACGTCCATTTTGACAGAAGTTCCAGAAATGTTTGGTGCAGAAACCATCTTAATGAATCGGGCAAAAAATGAAAAGGTTTTCAAAATGATTGTTGATTTGGTTAATGATTTTAAAGAATACTTCATTAAACACGATCAGGTAGTCTATGAAAATCCTTCCCCAGGTAATAAAAAAGGTGGAATTACGACATTAGAAGAAAAGTCACTAGGTTGTGTTCAAAAAGGCGGATTTTCCCCTGTTAATGATGTCCTGCCTTATGGTGGGCGCGTGACAGAGTCAGGTTTGACATTAGTTCAAGGACCAGGAAATGACTTAGTGTCAGTTACGGCCTTAGCTGCTTCTGGGGCTCATATTGTCATTTTCACAACAGGAAGAGGAACGCCATTTGGAGGGCCAGTTCCAACAGTGAAGATGTCAACCAATACCTCCCTTTCTGAGAAAAAGAAAAATTGGATCGACTTTAATGCTGGTGAACTCGTTCATGGGAAAGAGATGACGGAACTTACCGATGAATTATTCGAATACATCATCCAGCTTGCTTCAGGAAAAGTACGTACAAACAATGAGAAAAATGGCTTTAAAGAAATTTCCATTTTTAAAGATGGGGTCATTTTGTAGATGTAGTTTAAAAAGGTCAAATTTTTAAAGAAACTCTATATCTTCTAAAACATTTTTTAATAAGGAGTGATCGTGTTGAAATCATTAAACCGTTCTATTAAGGCAGAAGAGCTTCCGGTTCATGTGACTTACGACTATCAAGAGAACCTCCCAGAGAAAATCATTCAATTTGGCGAAGGAAATTTCTTACGCGGGTTTGTTGATTGGATGGTACATGAGGCGAATAAACAAAGTTTGTTTAATGGGAAAGTTGTAGCGATACAGCCAACTCCACATGGAAGAGTTGTTCCAAAGCTCAATACACAAGATGGACTTTACACACTTGCATTAAGAGGAATCGAGAACGGCCACGTTGTTGAAAGTAATGAAATCATTTCATCTATCTCACGTGGAATCAACCCGTATAGCGATTGGGATCAAGTTTTAAAAGTGGCGGAATCTCCTGATATTCAATTCATCTTTTCCAATACGACAGAAGCTGGTCTGACGTATTTACAAGAAGAGTACGAAGAAAATGATTCCCCGCTTTCCTTTCCTGGTAAAGTAACAGCATTCCTATACCATCGTTATAATGTTATGAATGCTAGTCCTGACGCAGGAATGGTCATCATCCCTTGTGAACTCGTTGAAGGAAATGGAGATTTATTAAAAGAACTAGTGCTACGTTACGCGGGTGAGTGGAAATTCCCTGCTGCATTTAGTCAATGGGTAGAGGAGCATAACCAATTTTGTAACTCTTTGGTTGACCGCATTGTGACAGGTTATCCAAAAGATAACATTAAAGAATACTATGAATTACTCGGTTACGAAGACATTCTATTAACCTCTGGAGAACCGTATCATATGTTTGCCATTGAGGCAGGTGAGGATGTTGCAGAATGTTTGCCATTTCATAAAGCTGGGCTTAACGTGAAATGGGGCGATGTGACTCCTTATCGTGAATTAAAAGTTCGACTGTTGAATGGTCCTCACACATTGATGTTTGCTGCATGTTACTTATCAGGTGTTGACACAGTTTTAGAAGCAATGGAAGATGCAGATCTTGGTGAATTCGTGAAATCAGCTATGAATGAAGAGATTCTTCCTGTTGTAAACATGGATGAAGAAGAAAAACGACAATTCGCAGATTCAGTAATCGAACGATTTTTAAATCCATACAACAAGCACTACTTAGTCGATATCGGTATGAATGCAGTTTATAAGTTTAAATCAAGATTAGTTCCTACATTGCTAGATTATGTGCAAGTAAACCAAAAGCTACCACGCTCCATTGTGTTTTCACTCGCTGCTCTTATTATTTATTATCGTTCCGATCGACAAGATGGAGAATTCCTAATTGGAAAACGAGGCGATGATGAATATACGATCCGAGATAATAAGGAAGCAATTACAGCACTTTCTCAAGCCTGGGAGCAGTTTGCAAAAAGCGAAAATGTAAGCCAATTGGTAACCGGAATTTTGCAAAATCATGAGCTTTGGGGAAGAGATTTAAACGAATTAGAAGGAATGAACGCATTACTTGTCGAATGTATTAGTGGGATTTTAAAATGTGGTATGAAAGATAGTGTTAAAAAATTTGCCGCAACAGCTACAAAATAAAAGTGACAAGGTCTATATGGAGGAAACCATGAATTTATTAGAACAAATTACAGAAAGCGGTATTGTAGCCGTTATTAGAGGATCGAAACTAGAGAACATTGTAGAAATTGGGAAAGCGTTACGTGAAGGTGGAGTGAAAGCGCTTGAAATAACAGTGGAAACACCAAAAGCGATGTCCATTATTGAGAAGGCTGCAACTGAACTTGAGAATGAGGATGTGATCATTGGTGCTGGAACAGTGCTTGATCCTGAAACAGCAAGAGCAGCGATTTTATCTGGAGCAAGATTCGTCTTCTCGCCAACAGTTAATGTTGAAACAATTAGGATGTCCAAACGCTATGGTGTGTTAAGCATCCCAGGAGCATTTACGCCAACAGAAATTTTAACTGCTTATGAAAATGGTGCGGACTTAATCAAAGTGTTCCCTGCAAATGCAGTTGGTTCTTCTTATATCAAAAATGTAAAAGGTCCTCTCCCACATATTCCACTAATGGTAACTGGTGGCATTGATTTAGACAATGCCGCTGACTATATAAAGGCAGGTGCTGTTGGTCTTGGAGTCGGTAGTACACTCGTTCCATCAAAAATTGATGATGATGCACTGCTTTCGATAACGGAAAAGTCTAAACGATTTGTCGAAGCTGTGAAGCAAGCAAGAGGAAATTAATTCGATTGAAGCTGTTAAGAAGCACATTTCTTAGCAGCTTCTTTTTTGGTCTTTTTTGAGGAGGGAGCTTCGGCCAAGAAGAGAAAGAAGAGAGAACTCCGGCTAAGAAAAGGAGCTTCGGCCAGATGAAGAGAGCTGAACTTTATTTTCGTTCATTAGATTTCACATTAGAAAGCGAATCGTGTACAATAAGGTGAATCTATCCAAATTGGAGGCTATACATATGAAAAAAGGTTCTATTTCGTTTGAAAATGGTGAGAAGCTTGTTATTGAATTTTTTCCTGAAGCTGCACCTGGGCACGTGGAGAATTTTGAAAAGCTTGCTAAGGAAGGCTTCTATAACGGCCTAACATTTCACCGTGTAATTCCTGGATTTGTTGCTCAGGGTGGTTGCCCAACTGGAAATGGTACTGGTGGTCCTGGTTACACAATCAAATGTGAAACAGCAAATAACCCACATAAACACGTGGCAGGAACGCTATCAATGGCACATGCTGGAAAAGATACAGGTGGAAGTCAATTCTTCATCGTTCATGAGCCACAACCACATTTAGATGGCGTGCATACGGTGTTTGGACAAGTTGTAGAAGGGCTTGATTCAGTTTACCGTATTAAGCAAGGCGATACGATGCAAGAAGTGAAAGTTTGGGACGAAGAGTAGAATATGGAAAAAAGGGGCAGACTAGGTCTGCCTTTTTTTATTGAAGTTTTTGATTCAACAAACGTGAGTAGAAAGGGGAGTATGTATGAGACATCGAACGGTTGATGTTGTTATTGTTGGTGGGGGACCTGGGGGATTAAGTGCCGCTTTGGTACTTGGACGGTCATGTAGGAGCGTTGTATTAATTGATTCAGGACATCCTAGAAATGAAGTGACATATGAGTCACATGGTTTTTTAACGAGAGATGGCATAAAGCCTTTTGAACTTCGTAAATTAGCACAGGAACAAATGAAGAAGTATGACAATGTGTCAATAGTGAATGATCTCGTTGAAAATGTTGAAAAAGAAATGGGTACTTTTATAACAACAACACAAAATGAAATGGTGATTGTGAGTCGAAAAATGATTTTTGCTACAGGTTTAAAAGAGCATTTACCTTCTATTTCTGGACTGAGTCAAACGTACGGAAAGTCAGTGTTTTCTTGTCCGTATTGTGATGCGTGGGAGCACCGAGATCAACCACTTGCCGTCATTGGAAACGAAAAAAATCTCATCCATTATATTCGGTTAATTTATAACTGGAGTCAAGATTTAGTTGTTGCCACGAATGGACCAGCTGTTTTGACAAAGCAAGAGAAAAAGGAATTAGAGCGACATAAAGTTCGACTTGTTGAGGCCAAGATAAGTGAATTAACATCAACTGATGGAGTTTTAGAAAAATTGGTTTTTGCTGATGGAGAGTCTCTCAAACGAAAAGCTGCCTTCTTAGTCAATACAGGAGCCGAACAAGCGACGATGCTTCCAGAAAAGCTTGGCGTAAAGTTAAATGAAAAAGGAGCTTTTGAAACAAAAGAGCATGGGAAAACAAACATAGATGGTCTTTATATTATTGGAGATGCAGCCAAAAGATTTACTGGATTAATTGGGGCTGCAAGTGAAGGGTATGAAACAGGTGTAACAATGAATCATGAGTTTGTCGAGGAAGATTGGCTAATAGAAGACCATAATCTTGAATAACTATTTTGTTGAAATGTTTTCAAACTGATATGGAACTAGGCTTATGGCTTTAGAGGGTGTTTTAGAAATGTCTCTTCTATATTTCAATACCCTCTATAAAACTTATGTAATACTTCTTTTTTAAAACTTCTATTGGATTAACTTTTTCTTCTGAGTTACGTATAGATAATACATAGAATAGGTAAAAAGGGTGGTGTCAGACCTGAGACCAGTTATTTGTATTACAACATTAGAGAATGATAAGCAATAACTCTTTCTCACAGTTTCGTAAAGGCCATAACAAAAGTAGGAGGGGTATCTATTATCCTGCCAAGTCTAACCGAGCATCAAGAATTAACAGCAATTGTTCATCAATCTTTTGTAAATGCATGTAATGAATAGTTTACTAGGGTACTCTATTTTTTTGCACAGTGAAAATAGATTTTGTAAGAAAGAGGAATTGTTTCTTTCTAGGCTTTTACAGACTAATGTATAATTAGGGTGCTTTGTAAATGAGTTCATGCCTCTTGTTAGCGAAATTGTGTAAGTATTATTCGATAAATAACCCTGCATTATTAGGAGATTTCATTGTAATAAGAACGAATGTTTGATATGGTTAAAGATAATGACGTTCCCCTATAAGCAACTCCCTCTTTAATAATGATCCTCTTATCGATAAACTTTTGCTTCTCTTTTTCTAGTTCCAAGTATGACAGGTTAGTTATTTGGAAATCATATAAGAAATTCTATCATAATTGACTTGTCCAATTGACAACGTTAGGCAAACTCTTGTACTTTGAATAGGACTGCCTATATCTTTTTTAAAAATGAAAAGACAAGGAGAGAAGGTGCAAGATGAGTAAATATCGATATCCGGACTATTGGAAAGTTAAAACTCAAAACGGGGATTATTGGCTTTCTCCTGTTAACCAAGTTTATAAGCAAAATGATTTAATTTTTGTTGGACAAATTTTAAATCGATATTCTGGACAGCATGAATCGATTCGTTTGCTTTTTCCAAATATAAAGGCCGTTATTGGTTTTGTTCAATATATATTTCTACCAACTGCGTTTATCGGCTATTATAAGATAGAAGAAATGGAGCCTAAAACAATTATGTTAGGGGACCAAAATTTTGGGCTTTTACTTGATCAATTACCGTTAAGAGATCAGTTTGATTCAAGTACGAAAGAAAAAATGCAACATATTTTAACAACTCTAGAATCAAGCTGGATTGAAAATGATGATATGAGTTTTTTAAAACTAGAACAATCATTGAGATTGCTTGAATCAATAAGTGTTGAACACGTTATAACATCATTTAACGTTTTACGATCACCGAGCAGGTTAGCTACATGGCTAGTAAATGAATATAAAAATGAGCCAGTACTTGGAATTCACTCACTTGAGGAAGAAGTTAGTATGGAAATTCAGGAATTTCTGCAATTAAGCAAAGATGCTGAACATCAGCCTTTTCAATCGAAACGTTTTTTTCATAAATTGGATAAAGTGATGATTCTTTAACTTTTTACTTCTAAACCCAATCATTTTAATGTTTCTCTCCATAAAGTAATACTAAATCTGCAAAAAGGAGAAAGGGAATGGAAAAACCACTACTGAAAATTTATGGAGACGATCATAAAAAGCAAGAAACTACCAAACAAGAAGAAAGCAAAGTAGAAGCACAGCAAGAAGAAGTCGTTGATCCATGGCAAATCATTTTATTTGGTTCTTCTAAAAAGTAGAGGACAAATAAAACAATTGTTAGCAAATGTTTTTCGCGAATATATCATAAGTAAAAAGAGCTACAATCAAGCTTCTTTAGAACATCACTTAATTAGTGATGTTTTTTTCATGTCTACTGACATAAACCCAAACATCTTGTGTTTTTATTGCATATAGTACAAGAGAGAAGTGGTATCACTGTTAATTCCTATCTTCGATTTAAGGGGGCTTTAAATCTTGGGAACAAACATGGAACCGTTGGCTTTTTAGTTAATTGCAAAATTGTTTATCTTTCTTGTTTTATTGAAACATCTATTGAAGACTTCGGTTACTAAAGGTGCATGATAATTGACAGTTACTAATCTACTATAGATAGGGGGGATTTGAAGTTGATGGGTAATTTTCTTTTTCAAAATATCGAAAAGAAAACAGGGGTAAAGATGACAGAAGTAGTAAAACTGGCAAACTCATTTCAACAAGCAAATTTACGAGATGAAAAGACAGTTAGAAAGTTAATACAAGAAGTTTCAAGAGTAGCAAATAAAAAAGTTAGCAAGGAAATGGAAGATCAAATTGTTCAAACGATTATTAATGACTCAGGCTCAATTCGCTTTGATACAGTCGCCAAAATGTTAGACCAAAAAAAATAACCTGATGCTACGTTCGAATGGTGGACGAATCAAATGTCTGTTATGACATAAACTTCTTCCCTCTATATGATATGTGATACCTGTTGTTCGTAATGAAGTGCTAGAAACTCATCTTGAATTAGAAAAGGTATTAAGGGCTCTCTTACTGACTTTGGAATGTCAGAATTAAACGCAGAAATAGATTTAAATTTTTGTAAATCACATGAAGTAGTGGAAGAATGGTTAAAAGAAGAAGGTTGGTTTGATTAATTTTGATGAATGACTTGCATGCCGATCTAGATGGGGATCGGTTTTTTTATATTTGGCTAGTAATTCGAATGTGGTTTCGAGACACGGTTTGGTTTGATGAAGGATTAGTCCAGTTGCTAGTGAAGCGGCAAAAAGCTTAGGATATTCGTACAAAAAATGATTAGCTGGGCAGGACACGATGCTCAATTTATTAATAAGATTTGTCCTTCGGTTATGTTATTTGTACCAAGTAAAAACGGAAAAAGTCACTGTGAAGAAGAGGAAACAACATGGGAAGAATGTGAACAAGGAGCAAATATGTTGCTTGAGACGCTATTATCACTTTTGAAGGATAAGCAAAGGTTATTTGAATGAGGGAGATCTAATTAGACCTCCCTCATTTTTGGTGAGTAAACCTACTAAGAAGAAACAGAAAAGTGATTGATGTCTGCGTAAATAGAGACTATAATGAACATACACTGATAATGATTATCGATATTACTTTTGTTGAAAGATAAGGAATATTGGTCATAAAAAAATTATTAAAACGTAACTTGAGTGAATTTCATAAATATCATCCCTTGTGTCTCAAGGGTTCCAAGGCATAAAAAAGGAAGTACCTCCCCAAATC
>NZ_JAXBLX010000080.1:0-8760 GCF_037027555.1 Halalkalibacter kiskunsagensis
ACCCTTTTGGACTTAAAACCTTGCAATGGCTCCGCTCAATGCTTCGAGAACGTACCAAAGGGAAGGTCGTCCTTTGGGTTTTAGTGATTCATGGAAGGCATTGGCTCCTCTCATTGCGCGTCCAAACGGGAAAACCACCCTTTTGGACTTAAAACCTTGCAATGGCTCCGCTCAATGCTTCGAGAACGTACCAAAGGGAAGGTCGTCCTTTGGTACGTTCTCTCTTACATATAATACTGCTCAAACAATGATTCTGCTTCTTGATATGATGTAAAGATTGCATCGTCTTCTTCAATGGGGTGGTAAAAATCATACAGTAATAGTGATAACCTAGTTGGATCCATTGGGTCTCTTATTATTGTTGCTTCTTGGATTGTGGAGACCGTTGGTGTATGTGGATTCCTGTAAATTATGTACACTTGTTGTCCTTCTTCAAGTTGCGCAATATCAAGCATGGCGGGCCCCCTTTTTGTTGGTTTGCCCGCCATGCGTCTTATCTATTCAGCTTATTTGTGCTGATGCTTTTTTCTGTTGAATTCCTTTTTTTACTTGGATACCTTCTTTAGCGGGACGTAGAACAGCCACTTCAAAGTCAGGAAAATGACGTTGAAGCTTCTCTTGAATTTCTTCACCACGATGCAGTGGCGCTAAGCAAATCATTGTTGGTCCCGCACCACTTAATGCCGCTCCATAAGCCGCTGTTTCCTCACGAACAACTTGCATGACTTCTTCTAAATGCGGCACGAGTTCACCGCGGTAAGGATGATGAAATAAATCCTCATTCATCATTCTTCCTGCAGCTTCCCAATTACCTTGAAGCAAAGAGGCAACAAGAACGTTTGCTACACTACTCGCCCTTACTGCTTGCTTATATGATAGTTCTTTAGGAAGAACCCCACGAGCTTTTTTTGTTTTCAATTCTTCAGAAGGTACTAAGAGGACAAGATCAACTTCGGGAACTCCTCCATATAGCACCTCGGTACTGCTAGCTGTATGTGTTCCTATTACGAGACCACCGTAAACCGAAGCAGCAACGTTATCAGGATGACCTTCCCAAAGGCTGGCATATCTTACTTTTTCCTCAACCGTTAATTTTTCTCCAGTTAACTGATTCATTAACTCAATACCAGCAACAATTGCAGCAGCACTACTACCCAAACCTCTTGCTAATGGAATATCACTTGTCATCAAAACATGGCATGAAGGAAGTTTAACACTACATTCTTTTGCCACATGCGAAGCAACTTGATATATCAAGTTGTCCTCGCCTTCTTCAATCCCATGAAGTTCTATAGAAGAAGACTCAAAAAACCATTTTTCTGAAGGTTGTACTTCAAGTGTCAAATAACGATTAACCGCAAGCCCAACTGAATCAAAGCCAGGCCCTAAGTTTGCTGAGCTACCAGGAACCGTTATGACAAATGGTTCTTGGCTCATGATGTGACACCACCTTTTAGATGAGCAAGGAAGGCTTCTTTATCATTTGGTAATACCGTAGGCTTAACAGATACTGTGTCGATGGCTGTGTTCGGATCCTTTAAACCATTACCAGTTAACACACAGACAACAGTTGAGCCTTTTTTTATTTCTCCTGAATCTAATTGCTTTTTCAAACCAGCGATAGATGCGCATGATGCCGGTTCTGCAAAGACGCCTTCTGTTTTCGCAAGTAACTGATACGCTTCTAAAATCTCTTCGTCTGTTACAAAGTCAATTGCACCATTTGACTCTTCTTTTGCAGCTACAGCTTTATCCCAACTTGCAGGGTTTCCAATGCGAATTGCTGTTGCGATCGTTTCTGGTTCTTCAATGACTTTATTTTGAACAATCGCAGCTGCACCTTCTGCCTCAAATCCTCGCATTTCCGGTAAGCCAGTGCCTTTTTGCTCATGGTACTCTTTAAATCCTTTCCAGTACGCAGTTATATTCCCTGCATTTCCAACTGGAATAGCTAACACATCCGGAGCCTTGCCAAGTGCATCGACAATTTCAAATGCTGCCGTTTTTTGCCCTTCAATACGATATGGATTCACAGAGTTTACGAGCGTAATCGGCTCTTGTTTACTAATCTCACGAACAATATCAAGCGCATTATCGAAGTTCCCTTTGATTTCCAAAACTTCAGCACCATACATTACCGCCTGAGCGAGCTTTCCTAGCGCAATTTTCCCTTCTGGAATAACAACAATACACCTAAGTCCTGCTCTTGCTCCGTACGCTGCAGCAGCCGCTGATGTATTTCCTGTTGATGCGCAAATAATCGCTTTGCTTCCTTCTTCTTTTGCTTTAGCCACAGCCATGACCATCCCACGATCTTTAAATGAACCGGTTGGATTTAATCCTTCATATTTCACATAAACGTTAACGCCCCACTCCTTCGATAATTGCTCTAGTTCGATAAGTGGTGTATTGCCCTCATGCAAGGTAAGTAGCGGCGTCTCCTCAGTTACAGGTAAATACTCTTTGTACTCTTGAATTAACCCTTTCCAACGACTCATATTAACGTCCTCCTTCGACACGGTAACAGCTTTCAATCGATTCAATGACCTCAAGCTCAGATAATTTTTTATATAATTGTTCGTAATTTTCTTTGTTTGTATGATGAGTAATCACGATAACTTCTGCTATTTCTTCGCCTTCAATCGGCAGTTGTAATAACTTTTCAAAACTTACTTCATGGCTTGCAAATAAACTTGTCACAGCTTGGAATGTTCCCGCTTTATCCTCAACACGCAGTCGCAAGAAATATTTAGAATCAATTTCATTTGCTTGTTTTAGAACTCTTTCATGTAGAGGTTTTTGTACTGCTCTCCCACACACGCCTAAGCGCATATTTTTCATAACAGATACTACGTCTGAAACAACTGCAGTTGCTGTTGGTAATGATCCAGCACCTGGACCGTAGAACATTGTCTCCCCTACTGCTTCACCGTACACATAGACCGCATTGTATTCATTATGAACGGATGCAAGTGGATGCTCTTTTGGTAGCAATGTTGGTTCAACACTTACCTCAACACGACCCTCATCTCGTTTTGCAAGTCCAATTAATTTCATAGTATACCCAAGTTGATCGCAGTAATCTAGATCTGTTTTCGTAACAGACGAAATCCCTTTAACAACAACATCATCTAGACTAACATTCATTGAGAATCCTAATGTTGCAAGAATCGCCATTTTTCTCGCTGCATCTAAGCCCTCAACATCTGCTGTAGGATCACTTTCAGCAAAACCTAATTCTTGAGCAGTCTTTAACACATCTTTATAAGAGCTGCCATTTTGAGTCATTTTTGTGAGAATGTAATTGGTTGTACCGTTGACAATTCCCATCATTTTCGTAATTCGATCAGCAGACAACCCATCGCTTAAACTTCGTAAAATTGGAATTCCACCAGCTACACTTGCTTCATAGTATAAATCACAGTTATGCTCGGCTGCTACTTGTAACAACTCAGCTCCATACAATGCCATTAGGTCTTTATTGGCTGTTACAACATGCTTCCCGTTTTTTAGAGCTGTCAACAAATACTCTTTGGTTGACTCTACTCCCCCCATTACTTCTATGATTACATCAATTTCTTTATCAAAAAGAACCTCTTCTATATTATCGGTCACAAGCGAATCATCAAGATCCACTGCTCGCTTTTTCTCCATATCACGCACAACGACCTTCTTGACGGTTACAGGGCAACCAACTTGGTGTTGTAACTCTTCTTGATGACGTTCTATAATGGATACAACCCCTGTTCCTACTGTTCCTAGGCCAAGTAATCCAATGCGGACTTCTGCTGCTGACATGTTCTCCACTCCTTCTTCCATACTATTCCATGTATATTCAAAAAGCACATTTGTTTATCTATAATGGACATTATAGACTTCTTTAACGAGAAGTACAATAGACAATTTGAAAAAATTCAGAAAAATGGGGTCCCCTCCTCTTTAGCATAGTAAAGAGGAGGGGACCCTATACATTATAACCAATCAACTGGAGGCACTTGGTAAGTTCCAACACCTCTTGTCATCATGATTTGTTCTGAAAATCCTTTTAGAAATTGTTCATTTTTATGTTCATTTTCCATTAACCTGAAGAACTCTTCGCCGAGTTTCATTTTATCTTCTTTTATTTGACTACGATAATAGGCCTCAATTGCTTCATAATAATGAAGTGGAAAAAGCAATCTGGCATAGAGTAACTTCCATGAATAAGAGCTTAACGTTTCATATTGCTCATATCCACTAAAAAATGATTCAAGCTTTTCCCAAGAAAACTGTTTTTCTGTCCAATGTTGATCGCGAGTCCATTCAGCTAAATCACGACAAGGGTGGTCATAGACAAATTCTGTTGGTCGTTTCACAATTTCGCCAGCTTCTGTAATGACAATCCATGTTCGGTCAGTAAAACGTCGGTGACAAATTGTCGGTTTTTCTTGATCACGAGCAGGATCATCTAACGTAGCATCGACCGCATATTGAATGGCATTCTCTGTTAGACCCATAAAATAAGGATACGAGAACAAAAAGCTTTCATCTACATAAGACTGTGGTCCTTCGTACAAGATTTGCTGATACCAACCTTCTAACTGTTCGAGTCTGGTTTCCCACAATTTTGGCCATTGACCGAAAAAGTCATATCCTCTTTTTTGATAGGGGATTTGTTTTCCATAGTAATGAATTGTAGCCAAATGAGCGCCTTTTTCTTCAGGGGTAAGAACTTGAGTTAACGTCCCTTGTCTTTCTTCCACATCTGGCAATGGACACACGTACACTTCCTGACCATCTATTAAAGCTGACCTGCGTTTTTGTAAAGAAACAAGAGGTTCAAGGACAGATGCATCTCCTATTGAACGCATATAGTCACTGAATGCGATCATTTCGTCCTCTTGTAACATACACTCTTCTTTTGGCAATAATATATAGGATTTCCCCCCGGCACTAAACCCTTCATATTCTCCAACTGTAAAACGTCCTTCACAGTAAATCCCATAACCGTCATATAGATTCCGTTCAAACATCAACGTCCCTCCTCAAACGTTCATCCTTTTCCTAGTCTATGACCCAAATGAATAAAATGTGTATATGGACAGTAGACTAGTATTAGCCTATAGTCATAATAAGGGCCCAGAAGTCGTCGGAGGTGAGTCGTATGACAAAACGCAACATGGATGAAGTAGAAATAAAAGCAAGAGAATGGCTCGTTGAACGTGGTGTAACCTTAGATGATATTGCAGAACTTGTTTATTTTCTTCAGGTGAAATATCACCCAGACCTCAATCTTGATCTTTGTAAAGAGAATGTTGATAAAGTCTTACGAAAACGAGAAGTGCAAAATGCAGTCATTACAGGTATTCAGTTGGATGTCCTCGCGGAAAAGAAGTTATTAGATGAACCGCTGCAAGACATCATTGATCGCGATGAGAGTTTATATGGTGTCGATGAAATAATCGCCCTATCAATCGTGAACGTATACGGGTCAATTGGCTTCACGAATTATGGCTACATCGATAAACAAAAGCCAGGTATTTTAGAAAAGCTAAACGATAAAAGTTCTGGTGAGTGCCACACCTTTTTAGATGATATTGTCGGGGCCATTGCCGCAGCTGCTTCAAGTCGTCTTGCGCATAGCGCTGCTAATACGGAGTAAGTGTTGTTCAAGGTTAAATCCTAATCAGATTTAGCCTTTTCTTTTAGGGAAATTTGTTTTCTCTGCATTTTTTTGTAATCACTCTTACCATTTAAACCTTCATAAAAATAGTTTAACATCCATCTTCTTCCCCCATTTTTTCAAACAAATTCATGAGGGTAAAATTACTAACACCATTGGCAACTAATTGGTGGTAGAATTGACACTTAGGATACAGACAACATGGGGGATTAGAATGAATAAAAAGCAAAAGGTTCTTATCTACGTCATTTTTGGGATACTATGGATTTTCGGAACGGATTTTCTCGTTGCGCAAATGCATTCAGATATGCAAGTATATATTGTCTTACAACAGGTGAAAGGTTTTTTCTTTCTACTATTAACTACATTCTTTATTTATTATGTATTTGTTAAGAAAGAAGAGAACGAAACTGTTAAAGCGGAAAAAGAGAAATTAGAAGTATTAATCAATTCGATGGTTGATTTCGTTAATTTCAAAGATGGACAAGGACGCTGGACACAAGCCAATGAGTTCGCACTGAAACTTTTTCAAATTGACCATGTTGATTATGTCGGAAAAAAAGATTCCGAGCTCGGCGCCTATAGTCCATTTTATAAGGAAGCCTTTGAATACTGTGAGATATCAGACGAAGAAGCTTGGAAGATTGGAAAAGTTTCACGTTGCATTGAGCAAATTCCGATTCCAGATGGAGGCATGAAAACCTTTGACACGATCAAGATTCCACTTTTCCATAAAGACGGCAGTCGCAAAGAATTGGTTGTTATGGGAAGAGATATAACAGAGCAAGTTAACGCTGAAAGGCAACTTGAAGAAAGCAGGCAAAATTACAAATCACTTTTTGAATATAACCCAGAGCTAGTTTATATCGTGAATAACCAAGGACAAGCAATTGAGTTAAACCCTATGTTCCAAACACTAACTGGATATGATCCAAATGAATTTATTGGAAAATCCATCTTGCCAATTATCTCTAACGAGCATAAACGCGAAACGAAAGTTGCCTTCTTGAACATTCTTAACGAGAAAAAATCATGTGTAAATAAAGAAGTAACGATTATTCGAAAAGACGGTGACAAACGTATCTTACAATGCACTGCCGTTCCAACAGTCATTAACAATCAAGTTGTAGGTGCAATCGGCTATGCCAAGGATATAACAAAGGCAAAAGAAACGGAAGAGCGATTGCGAAAGACAGAGAAACTTTCTGTTGTTGGCGAACTAGCTGCTAGTGTCGCACATGAAATCCGTAATCCTTTAACTTCCATAAAAGGATTTATTCAATTTATGCAAGTTAATGATGGGAAACAAAATTTTTACTATGGAATTATGCTTGATGAACTAGAAAGAATTAATCAAATTTCTAGTGAATTGTTAGCACTTGGAAAACCTAGAGAAGTTCAGTTTGAAACATGTGATATCAATTCAATTTTCGAAAGTGTCATGTGGCTGTTAGAGTCACAAGCTAATCTTTATAGTGTAGAAATAGAATACAATAAAGATGAAAATTTGCCACTAATTGAATGTGAACCGAATCAACTAAAACAGTTGTTTATTAATATCATTAAGAACTCGATTGAAGCCGATTCTACAAAAATCAAAATCGACGTCGGCTTACAAGGAGATCAGTTACATGTCAATATAAAAGATGATGGAAATGGGATAGATGATGAGAGAATACAAAGATTAGGAGAACCGTTTTATTCATCCAAAGAGAAAGGCACTGGATTAGGTCTGACCGTTAGTTATAAAATTATTCAATCTCATCATGGAAAGATTCAATTTGAGAGCGAGTTAAATCAGGGTACAAGTGTGACAATCATTTTGCCTGCTAGACCATTATAAGAAATTATTCATATAACAAGTATGGTACAGATTCATCGTACTCTTATTGATGGGAAGTATTAAGAGGATAGTTATCTATAAATAATCCATAGTTTTTGTTGTTTTTCTGTTAAAATTAGTTGAGGTGATTGATTTAATGAGTGAGCAGTCAAAGTATGAGATTCGAGAATGGAAGAAGAAATTAGCTCCATTTGAGAGTCCACGAATAACAGCCAGTGTGTGGCAGATTCTTAATTCAGTAGGACCGTTTTTATTATTGTGGTTTTTAGCTTACATCAGTTTAGAAATATCGTATTGGTTAACATTATTATGTGCCATTCCAGCCGCTGGATTTTTAGTACGGATATTCATTATTTTTCATGATTGCACGCACTACTCGTTTTTCAAGAGCCGTAAAGCAAATGAAACAGTTGGAATGATAACCGGATTATTTACATTTTGTGCCTTTGAACAGTGGAAACGAAGTCATACAACTCATCATGCATCGAATGGAAATTTGGAAAAACGTGGCGTTGGTGACGTTTGGACGATGACTTTGCAAGAATATACAGACGCTTCTTCATTTAAACGATTATTATATCGAACCTATCGGAATCCAATTGTCATGTTTTTAGTTGGACCATTATATATCTTTTTAGTTGATTATCGTTTTAACACAAAAGGTGCCTCGTTAAAAGAAAGAAGGCACGTTTGGATAACAAATATCGTTTTGGTTTCCATTATACTAATACTCGGTCTCACCTTAGGTTGGAAAGCATTTCTTTTAGTACAATTACCGATCTTTTATGTTGCTACTTTTTCAGGCGTTTGGTTGTTTTATGTTCAACATCAATTTGAAGATGGTTATTTTGAGCATAATGATAATTGGAACTTTGTTGAAGCAGCTTTAAAAGGAAGCTCTTACTATAAGTTACCAAAAATTTTGCAATGGTTCTCTGGTAACATTGGTTATCATCATGTACATCATTTGAATTCTCGTGTACCTAACTACCAATTAGAAGCAGCCCACTTAAGTGATCCGCAATTTAATAATGTACCAACTCTAACATTACTAACTAGTTTAAAGTCACTTACCTTTAAACTGTGGGATGATCAGGCGGGTAAGTTCATCGGAAACCGTGACATTCGAACGTTTATCCGAGGCCAATCTTCCAAGGTGAAAAGTCCTTTATAAAACTAAAAGAGACTCCAAAGGTCATAAACCGACCGATTAAAAAAGCAATGGCTTCGCTCACTACGCGTTTCTTATGAGAAG
>NZ_JAXBLX010000081.1:0-8038 GCF_037027555.1 Halalkalibacter kiskunsagensis
CATTATTCGTTATCATATAGAGGACACCTCTTCTGTATGGAATGTTTGATTCTCGACAAATCAACTATACCAAACGGGGGTGTTTTTTTATGCAAATTTTTCGTGTCAATGAAAGTATTTCAATGACGTCAGCAACTACTGTTGGGTGAGCTTATTGAACTTTTATTGGTGCGAAAGTTGAGTTAAATATAAATCTTTATTTCTCTCTCGCTCTCTCCAAAGTCACTTTTAAATACTCTTCCTATTTAACTAAGAAGTAAAGCTAGCTCCATTTTTAAGAAAAATAATTAATTTATTTTATCTTTCATAGTCACCATTCCATAAGAATGCAAATTATTGTAGCTTTATTGAAAGAAGAGTAAAGTTCAAGGGATAGATAGACGGTTTACTCAAATTGATAAAATGGAAATATTTACCTATACCCTCCAGTTCGCTATTCAAACATCGATAAGCAGCTCGTTATTATTTTAATAGTGAAAGATCAAGCTTTCAGTTTTAAACTCTGTATTGTTTGTAAGGCTCCTATATTATTTTGAATATAATCTATTTTTTCTTTCACTTTTGGTAATAGTTTACTATGATAATTACATAAGAATAACTATTATATTTTAGTATGAATTTCTTACGACTAGTTGAATAATTATCTACTATCTGATGTAGTTAAAAAAGGAGGACCACTTATGGACACTAAAAAAACTACTAACACTGGAAAATGCCCGGTAATGCACGGTAGCGCTACTAGTCAGAAATCAAGCGGCACAACAAACAAAGACTGGTGGCCAAACCAATTAAACTTAAATATTTTACATCAGCATGACAGAAAAACGAACCCTATGGGGGAAGAATTTGATTATGCAGAAGAATTCCAAAAGTTAGATTACGATGCTCTTAAGAAGGATCTTCATAATTTAATGACAAACAGTCAAGATTGGTGGCCTGCTGACTATGGACATTATGGTCCAATGTTTATCCGAATGGCTTGGCACTCTGCTGGTACATATCGTACTGGTGACGGCCGTGGTGGTGGCGGAACGGGCTCACAACGTTTTGCTCCACTTAACAGCTGGGCTGACAATGCCAACCTTGACAAAGCACGTCGACTGCTATGGCCAATTAAGCAAAAATATGGTAATAAAATCTCTTGGGCCGATTTATTCCTTCTAACAGGTAATGTTGCGATTGAATCTATGGGCGGTAAGACATTTGGTTTTGGCGGAGGACGTGCAGACATTTGGTACCCAGAAGAAGACATCTACTGGGGTTCTGAATCTGAAATGCTAGGTGATAACCGTTACACAGGCGATCGTGAGCTTGAGAATCCTCTTGCTGCCGTTCAAATGGGTCTGATCTATGTGAACCCAGAAGGTCCAAACGGGAATCCAGATCCGCTTGCAAGTGCTCGTGACATTCGCGAAACCTTTGCACGTATGGGAATGAACGATGAAGAAACTGTTGCATTAGTGGCAGGCGGTCATACTTTTGGTAAGGCACACGGTGCAGGGGATGCTGCACTTGTTGGTCGAGAGCCAGAAGGTACTCCTCTTGAAGCACAAGGCTTAGGTTGGTTAAGCACGCACGGTTCCGGTAAAGGTCGTGATACAATCACGAGCGGAATTGAAGGTGCTTGGACTGCGAATCCGATACAATGGGATAATGGTTTCTTTGACCTCCTGTTTGGATATGAGTGGAAGCTTACAAAGAGCCCTGCAGGCGCACATCAATGGACTCCTGTAAATCCTGCCAAAAAGGATCTTGCACCAGATGCAGAAGATTCATCGGCTCGTGTTTCGACAATCATGACAACAGCAGATATGGCACTACGTATGGATCCAGATTACGAAAAAATTTCTCGTCGTTACCATGAGAATCCAGAAGAATTTGCAGATGCCTTTGCTCGTGCATGGTTCAAACTACTGCACCGTGATATGGGTCCGAAAGCAAGATATCTTGGTCCAGAAGTTCCAGATGAAGATCTGATCTGGCAAGACCCTGTACCTTCTGTTGATTATGAATTAACAAATGCAGAAATTGCAGAATTAAAAGGGAAAATCCTGGATTCAGGACTTACGATCAGTGAACTTGTAACAACAGCGTGGGCTTCAGCTAGTACGTTCCGTGGCTCTGATAATCGCGGTGGTGCAAATGGGGCCCGCATCCGCCTTGCTCCACAGAAGGACTGGGAAGTGAACCAGCCGGAACAACTTGAAAAAGTCCTAACTGTATTAGAAGACATTCAAAGTCAATTAGATAAAGAAGTCAGCATTGCTGATTTGATTGTCCTAGGCGGAAGTGCCGCAGTAGAAAAAGCTGCACAAGATGCAGGCTTTGATGCAACGGTTCCGTTTGCTCCTGGCCGTGGCGATGCGACACAAGAGCAAACCGATGTAGAAAGCTTTGACGTGTTAGAGCCGGTCGCTGATGGTTTCCGTAACTATCAGAATAAAAAGTATAGTGTGAGTTCAGAAGAGCTCCTTGTAGACAAAGCACAACTGCTGGGCCTTACTGCACCAGAAATGACTGCACTTATCGGCGGTATGCGTGTTCTAGGAACAAACCACAGTGGTACATCACACGGCGTATTCACGGATCGTGTTGGTATGCTTTCTAACGACTTCTTTATTAACCTGCTTAACATGGGAGTAGAGTGGAAGTTTGTAGATGGAGACGTATTTGAAGGACGCGATCGCAAGACTGGTGAAGTCGTGCGTACAGCAACGAGAGTGGACCTTGTATTCGGTTCAAACTCCGTGTTACGTGCGATTGCAGAAGTGTATGCTCAAGACGACAACAAAGGGAAGTTTGTAAGTGATTTTATCGCTGCCTGGGTCAAGGTCATGAACGCAGACCGTTTCGATCTTAAGCTTAAGAAAACGGAACTAACAAGCAATTAAACTATAAGAAAAACCGCACACATTGAACAAAGGCATGGAGAGTGGTCTCCATGCCTTGTTTTCATATTTGCTCGTAAACGAACGCATCCGTCTATTTTTATCTCTTCTACAACCGTTAAACTACCCGCCACTTATCGACCTTGTGATCTGATTGTCTTCATCATATTCGATACTTGCAAACTCTCGATTCCAATTACATCGTGGTTTTTGATGATATCGGTAGAGATCTTATGTAAGAAATCTTAAGTGGGGGATTCTAAGAACACCAGTGTAACCACCAGTTATGGATTAGGCTATCACCGCCAAGTCTGTAATGGACTTTCACCACCTAGCTGTTAGACATGCCGGGCACACCATAAAAAAGAAACAGGATCACCCCCTGCTTCTTTTGCTACCCTTTCCGTTAACTAGTTTTCAAAACTAGCTGTTTCCCCTTTTGATGATTTCTCTCTTTTATTTGATTTTTAAAGTAGCTAATGATGATCGAGTAAATGGCAATGCTCATAATTGAATACATTCCGTTCAGTAATCCTAAATAATAGAACCCCGATAACACAACAACAAAGTCAAATACGAAATTAACTTTCCCTGGGTCCCAATCGAATTTTTTCTGCAAATATAATGCAAGGATATTCGCTCCGCCCAATGAAGAACCGTTTAAAAACAACACCGACAAACCGAACCCAATCAAAACACTTCCTAGCACCCCTCCAAAGAAAGGTGTAAGTGTCATCTCAGGCACCAAATAACTAAAGTACGTCATGGTTGATAGCATGGATACAGATAAAATGGTGGATAACGTAAATTCCCACCCCATCCTTAGTACAGAAAAAACATAAAAAGGGATGTTAATGAGAAAGAACAACACATAAAATGGCAACCCCAATATATAGGAAGAACTTAAAGCTAATCCTGCTGTTCCACCTGTAACGATTTGCGATTGTCCCACTATCGTGACACCAATGGCTGTTAACAAGCAACCGAATAGTAAAAAGATAAAATGCTTCATACTTTCCTCCTCTTCAATACATCTACTTCTTTAGAAATAGTGTAAAAAAAATCGGTTTTCTTTTATATAACAAAGCGAACCATTTCATTGGTTTATCTTTACATTTTTTATGAAGTTCTTTCCTTTTTCCTTCACAATGTAAAAAGGAATGATCCTGCCACCTTCTACATTGCAAAAAGAACTGGCTATGTGGTTCCATTCCACGTAGCCAGTTCTTTGTTTTCGTTACTCTTTAATAATAGGTTGTACGATCTTATCTTTAATAGGTGACCTTATGACAATCGATGAATTGATCTTTCCATAACCAGTAAACTCCTCAATTAAGCTACTTAAATGAGCCATATCACTGACAGCTGCTTTTAATAAATAGTTTACTTGACCCGTTAAACAATGGCACTCGATAATATCAGGATGTTCAATGACTAGGTTTTCAAACTTTTCAAACGATAGATTGATCTCACTTACTTGGATGAATAAAATGACATCTCGGCCTATCGCAGAGGGGTTAACCTTTGCACTTATTTTATCTATGACTCCACGCTCGATCAATCGATTATAACGTTCTGTTACACTTGGCCGACTAAGTGATAGCTCCTTTGATAGGTCACTAAAGCTTTTTCTTCCATCCCTTTGTAGGATCGTAAGCATCTGAATATCTGTATGGTCCACTCATCCACCTTCTTTTCTTTTTCTTTAACATTAGGGCCATGCTAAACCATATGAATTTATATTACCACGAATAATTGATCTTGTATGAAAATGAGCGTGTTCTACTTTTCAACGTCCACATTTCCTCGTACCCTCTTCTCGGCAACTAGTATGTAAGTAGTCAAATTCCCCCTACATTGCCTTTTATAAAACAATCGAGAAAGACCAACACCAAGTATACCTAACCTAATAAATAAGATTGCTCGAACGACAATCGAAATGGCTTTTATGTCGATAAAAATCACTCCTCCTAGCGCTCTACTGACAGGCGGCTTCATTCCATCATCTCTCCTATTTTTATGCGGAGCGTGCCCTGCCTGGCAGCGTCCTGGCTCACAGGAGGAAGCCCCCAACTACCATTGCCAATTAGACGGAGCACTTGGTGATGGGGACATTGGAATAACGATGTCTAAAGGCTTCGCAGCTGTAAAAGAGGAGAGCAAAACATATGACGGTTATGATATTAGAGCGTTCGTCTTATCAAGTGGAATGATCATGGCTGAAAAAGCTCCTTCAACAATGGGCACATGAATGGCCTCAGCACTCATTAAAGCAGGAAAATACTTCGAGATAAAACTGAATTAACCTTAGGAGGATTTATTTCATTTATCGAAGCAATGATTACAGGAATTAAGGAACGAGGTAAAGCAGAAGTTAGTGATAAAACAATCCTCGATTCACTCGTACCAGGCTTAGAATCACTTAAACAATCGATTGAGAATGGAGACGATCTTAAACTATCGGCTGAAAAAGCCTTTCTTTCTGCTGAAGAAGGAATGAAGAAAACGATTCAGATGAAGTCACTTAAAGGAAGGGCTGCACGTTATCTCTCGATGAATCAGTAGGTCGTCAAGATCCTGGCGCTACTGTTGGAGCTTTGTTTTTTAAGGGGATTTTGAATGCTGTTTCTTAATAGTAGAGTAGAGAACTGTTTTCTGGAAGATAGCCTTTTGGCTATCTTCATTACTTTCAGCTCCCCCTCATCAAACCGTACGTGAGATTTCCCCTCATACGGCTTTCTCACCGTGAGTGAGCAACCCGCTCCTCTCAAGTTTTTTTTAAAAGATGTAGCGATTACACTCATTGCTTCGGGGTTGTGCCAGGTTACTCCTCCATCACTTGTAAAACGTCCCGAAATACCTCTTACAAAGACGTAAAAACCGCCGACACCCCTGAAATAATAATTAATCCTAGCGTTATTTTTCTAAACAAGGCTTGTTCGACTTTACTAGCTATTTTAATCCCTAAAAACGTTCCTACAAACAAAGCAGGAAAAAACCAAAACACGTATGTCATCACTTCTTTGTTAATAAGTCCTCCCACGAAAAAAGTAGCGATGGTTATGATATTTAGAATCAAAGAAAATGAAGTAAGGTTTGCTCTAAACGCTGTTTTATTCTCACCTTGGTTCGTTAAAAATAAAACAACTGGCGGCCCAGATAAAGAAATACTGCCGTTTAACAGTCCACTAGAAAATCCAACAGGAATTAACGCCAATTTCTCATTTTTTATTTTTAAGGAATAACCTCTCCAAAGCGCTAATGCAAATAATACAATCAGAAATCCAGTAATGATTTTTAATGTATTTTGGTCAATAATTAATAAAATGTACGTTCCTAAAGGTACCCCTATCACACTTGAAGCGATAAACAGCCATGTTTTTTTAAATTTAACATGGGACCATACTTTTATTAGAATCAAAATATTTGAACATAAACCAAATACCACCATAATCGGCACAACCGTATGCATAGAAAGTAATATTGTCAGTAATGGCATAGACGTCAAAGCAAAACCAAAACCCGTTGTCCCTTGAACTACAGCAGACAGAAACATAATAAGTAGTCCTACTATTATTATTGTTAAGTCCATCATTCACCTCACCCCCCTATTAGTTACAGTGCATTCTTGTGTGAGAACATTATTGATTTATATGATCCCTGCATCCTACGATCGAAATCCTATAATTTAATATTTTTGATGGAATTCACTTAAATCTACGTTATACTTAAATATTAATAAACTTATATAGAACGTCGATACTTTTTATTGTTAGGAGGAGATCGAGTGGATTTTGTTGCATTAGACTTTGAAACCGCTAATACGAAACGCTCGAGTGTTTGTTCAATTGGACTTGTTGTTGTGAAAAATGGCAAAGTTGCCGAAGAATACTACCAATTAATTAAACCAAACGATATGTACTTTGACCCCATTTGTGTGAGAATTCATGGGATTACTCCTGAAGATGTCAAGGGTGCCCCATCTTTTAATAAAGTGTGGAAAGACATCTCCCATTTGCTAGAAGGAAACCTCGTCATTGCCCATAATGCAAGTTTTGATATGTCTGTATTGAGGCACTCACTAGATGAGAGCAGGTTAGAATATCCTTCGATTTCTTATAACTGTACCGTTAATGTTTCTAAAAAAACATGGCTTGGTCTACACAGTTATTCACTGAATGTGGTCGCAGAGTATTTACAGATTGAATTTAAACATCACCATGCACTCGAAGACGCTCAAGTGGCAGCGCAAGTATATCTTCAAGCTTGCAAACACAACAATGTTACAAGTCATGAAGAACTCATTGAAAAACTAGAAATTGGTCAAGGAACGGTTTATGCCAACGGTTATACGCCAGCACGTGCCAACAAAAAGAAAAGCAAAAATAAGAGAAACTCGTTAAAAACAAGTTAACTAGAAAACAAAAGTATGAAATAAGGGATGAGACACTCATTCGTAAGCAGCTCATCCTGATACTTCATACTATGTCAAGAAAATGGACACATTGAATTGAGATTTATGAGAAACAACCGGCATACATCAATTGAAATCATAAAAGATCCTGATTAATTGTGTGAAAGTACCCTAATTCTGATGATTACCATTGCCAAAATGCTGCGATTTATGAACGAGATACTGCCATTTTAAAAAAGTTGAAACTCAAGATCGGACAATTAGTAATTTAGGAAGACATAGAGTCATGCATTCAAAAGTATGTCATCCCTTCCGATATCAAAACAATTTGTGCAACTTGTTCCTGGAGAGCTTATGGTGTTTGCGAGGAAGGGATCGAAGAAATTCTTGACGGGAAAGGGTTGAGGGAAGGTTCTTTGAGCGCAATGTTGCTCGGTAATCTTTTGTTATACAATCAAGTGGGGCGCTGTTGTCCCTTCTTGCTCTTGACCAATTGTAGAGGGTTCCTCAACCTCTTCTAAGCCCGGCAACGTCCTAGGTCATCCTTTCTCTTCTTCGGGGATGATTAGGTTTGTAGTTCTTCACGGGAGCTCTTCAGCACCAGAGCATATTTTTTGTTCTTACTAAAAAAGACAATCCATTTGGATTGTCTTTTAAAACTGCCTGGCAACGTCCTACTCTCACAGGGGGAAGCCCCCAACTACCATCGGCGCAAAAGAGCTTAACGACCGTGTTC
>NZ_JAXBLX010000082.1:0-7979 GCF_037027555.1 Halalkalibacter kiskunsagensis
CCTATTCAATATAGGAATCATCTTCTAGTTGCTTAATCTCTTTTTTTAGAGTGTCCTTGACATAGGTGCCAGTTTAATATGTGCTCTTCTTTATTTTTAAGGATTTTTATAATTTAGGTCTTGATAATGAAATAAGCAACATGCGCATCTAAGTGTTCATTACAAAAAACAGCTAATATCTTGTCATGATATTAGCTGGTTTTTTCACCGATCAAATGATGAAAACTACGACACTTTCAACTTAATAGGTATTCGCTGATCCATATTGAGTTTAAAGATTCCATAATGATTCACACAAGTTACTTTCCATACGTCTTTAGTTCACGGTACATTCAAGCAGGATAGGAACACCAGCATTCTGTAAGTTTCCATCAATAATCGTTAACGTAGTACCATCAAAAGTTGATTCAGTGTCTAGCTGAAGTATCCCATTTATATAGAGATTATAAGATGCAAATACTGTTGGAAAAGCTGTTAGACCAGTATCAGGAGTAGTGTCAGCAAAAACAAACGTACGATCATCAACATCCACCGTACCGGCTCCTATTGTCGAAGCAAATCTTTGCGAGTCTATAAAAGGTTTAACAATGGCCATAAAGTCTCACCTATTTTGCTTTAGCCGATGGAGTCAAATCAGTTTATACAAACGAAGATGAATTAAAAAAGTATGGGGATCGAGGAATTTTAGATCCTAAAACGGTGACTTATATTAATCTTTATGTTAACGGAATTTTACAACCTCAAAATATTTATGAAGTTAAAAAAGGGCTTCTTAATTTTTTGTTTGATGTTCCATTGAAAAATGTTCCTATTTCCCTCCAATTCATTACTATTTATCAATAAATTATTTAGTTTCAATATCTTTTCTTTTCGCATCTGAAAAATGGGCCTTGAAATAGGTCTCACAAAGCTTTAATTCGTATAAATTATAAACTGCGTTGCTTGACAACGGTTTTTTAACATAAATAAATAAGGAGCCGTAGTGTTCCTAAGTAAAAGGTATAATACATGGTAATACAAGTTTTGTGCTTATTCAAGAAAGGGCGCGATTGTTGAATAAGCTTAGATTTTCCATACAGTGAGTTTCGTATGGATCTGGATCAACGACTAGCTCTATAATGAACCTTTCAAATAAAAAGAACCGATTCTTAAGCATGGGTCGGTTCTAATTCTATTATTTAGATAAATTGCGCTTCGTGTCACGGTTGCTGGTTCTACCCCTATAATGGACAATTAATGATAAGAAAACGATGAGATATTTATTAGTACAAGGTGCAAATGCTATTGTTACAGACTGGCCCAGCTTATTGCTAGAACCATTAGAAGAAGAGAACGAATCAGAAGTAATATCACAAGCAAACCATGAAAAGTACCTTGAAATTTGACGATGTAGGCAATCACCCTTGTAAGAATATTTACATATGTTGAGGTAAAAGGGGAAAGGGTGATTGGATGAATGGAAAAGTTTTAAACTATTACGCAGGTGGGAACACAGCAAAGGGGTTTTATAGTTTGCATGATTCTGTCCTAGACGGTTTAAATCGACTGTTTATCTTAAAAGGAGGACCTGGGACAGGGAAATCCTCGTTAATGAAAGCGGTCGGAGAAGAAATGGTGAAGAGAGGGCTTGCAATTGAATATTTACACTGTTCTTCAGATAATCATTCAATTGACGGTGTAATCATCCCGGAGTTTCAAGTAGGCATTGTCGATGGTACAGCTCCTCATGTGGTTGAGCCGAAAGCCCCTGGTGTCGTTGAAGAGTACATCAATTTAGGAGTAGCGTGGGACGAGAAGAAACTCGTAACACATAAGGAAGAGATCCTCCAATTAAATAAGACGATCTCACAAACGTACCAAAAAGCGTATGATACATTCGCTGCTGCACTGAAAGCTCATGATGATATTGAAGATATTTATATTTCTAATATGGATTTTTCGGAAGCGAATAAACTAACTGAAGAGCTTATTGCCGATTTTTATGGTGAGGATACGATAGATAAGCAACCTAAGATAAAGCATAGGTTCTTAGGAGCAGCAACTCCAAATGGGGCAGTTGACTTTATTCAAAATTTAACGGAGGACATTGGTAAACGGTATTTTATTAAAGGAAGAGCTGGCTCTGGGAAATCAACAATGTTAAAGAAAATTGCAGCAGCAGGAGAAGCCAAAGGGTTTGACGTAGAAGTGTATCATTGCGGCTTTGATCCAAATAGTTTAGATATGATTATAGTACGCGAGAAAAATTTTGCCATTTTTGATAGTACTGCACCTCATGAATATTTTCCTAATCGCGATTCAGATGAAATCATCGATATGTACACAAGGTGTATTACAGCAGGGACAGATGAAAGGTTTGCAGAGGACATCGCAAGAACGACGAAGCCTTACAAAGACAAAATGAAAGAAGGCATCTCTTATTTAGCAAAGGTGAAAGTACTCCGAGATGAGCTAGAAGCATATTATGTAGAAGCGATGGACTTTACAAAAGTTGATGAAATCCAAAAGCAAATAATAGAAGAAATAAAACAAATAGTTAGTAAGTAGGAGGAATGGTTTTATACGGTGCAAACAGAATATAAAGGATGTTCTTAGACGCGTAAATAAAAAATATAATCCTCCTAATGGAAAAGGCAAACACAGATAGTAGATCCAACTTGTGTTTGCCTTTTATCTTTTTTCTAGTTAGTAACTAAGCTGCAGCTGCTTTTCAGTTGAAGGTTTATTGTGTACATTTGCTTTTTCCACATATAATGAGTGCCACATCATAAAGCATAAAATAACCCAAATTTTTCTGCTATTGTCTTTCTTTCCTTGGACGTGTTCATCTAGCAATTTTAAAGTTTCTTCTTTTTTAAAGATATAATCAGTTTCGCTAGTAAGCATAATATTCCGGGCCCAATCATGAAGCTCGTCCTTTAACCAATGACGAATAGGGACAGGGAACCCCAGTTTTTTGCGATGTAGGATGGAAGCAGGAATGACTTCTTTCATCGCTTCTCTTAGAACATACTTTGTTGTCCCATTTGCAATTTTGGCATACGTTGGAATGCCGCTTGCAACCTTGAATACTTCTTTATCTAAAAAAGGAACCCGTAATTCAAGGGAATGAGCCATTGTCATTCGATCGGCTTTGACTAATATATCACCAGGAAGCCAAGTGTGAAGATCGATGTACTGCATTTTTGACGAGTCATCAAACAAAGATGCTTCTTCGTATAAATTTCTCGTAATATTGATGAAAGGGCTATTTTCATCATAGGTTGAAAGTAAATGTTGCTTTTCAATCTCGTTTAAAATCTTTGCATTGCCAATATAGCGTTCTGATAATGGCGTAGTTCCCCTTAGTAAATAATTTTTGCCTTTTACACTATCAGGTAAACCGAGCGCCATTTTATGAAGCATCGCTTTTGCAGAACCTGGCAGATAATTAAACCAGTTTAAAGCTAAAGGTTCACGATAAATATTATAACCGCCAAATAGTTCATCTGCTCCTTCACCAGAAAGGACTACCTTCACATGTTTACTCGCTTCTTTCGCAACAAAGTACAGCGGTACAGCTGCTGGATCCGCGACTGGATCATCCATGTGCCAGATAATAGTGGGTAATTCCTTTACAAACTCTTCAGGAGTAATAAGCTTATGAATATGTTCAACCTGTAATTTTTCAGCTGTGTCTTTGGCAATATCAATTTCACTAAAGCCTTCATTTTCAAAACCAACAGTAAACGTTTTGAGGTTTGGATTATGCTTTCTTGCCAAAGCTACGATACTAGTTGAATCAATTCCACTTGATAAGAATGCACCTACAGGGACATCACTTCGCATATGTTTTTCAACGGAATCTTCTAAAATTGCTCTTGTTCTTCTTTTGTAATCATCCAAGTTATTTTTGACTGGTGAAAAGCTTTTCTGAAAATAACAGTTAATTTGTAGCTCTTGGTTTGCTATTTTTAATAAACTATGTCCAGGCAATAACTTTTTCACTTTCGTTGATAAACACAAAGGCTCAGGAACATATTGGTAAGTCAAATAATGCTGTAGGGCTTCTCTTGAAATGTCTTCGGGAAAAATGGAAGCATGAATACTTTTTTGTTCAGACGCAAAAAAAAGTCGATTTGCTGATTCTTTGTAATAAAATGGTTTGATTCCAAATGGGTCCCTAGCCGCAAAGAGTGTTTCTTCTACTTGATCCCAAATCGCAAAAGCAAACATTCCACGAAGTTCCTTTACACACTCTTGACCCCTAGAAATGTACATGGCGAGAAGAACTTCTGTATCTGAATCCGTCATAAAAACAAATCCCTCGGCTAGTAGTTCCTTTCTTAATTCAATATAGTTATAGATTTCTCCATTAAAAACAATATGGTATCTATTTTGTAAAGAAAGTGGTTGAGTCCCATGCTCAAGATCAATGATGCTCAACCTTTTAAATCCTAATTGAACATAGTCATCAATATAATGTCCTGTTGAATCAGGCCCGCGGTGATGAATCGCTTCTAGCGATTTATCCCATGTATGTGCATCTATTGCTTGGACGTCTTTGTTTCTTAATTCACCAATGAAACCACACATTAGTATCCCTCCGAATTGTCTACTATAAAGCAATCGTATATCGTTTTGTACGATAAATTTAATATACCTTATTTTTTGAAAAAATGTGGAAATTTTTTAGTGTTTGCAGGAAAATAAAAAAATGGAAAAAGTCATTGATAAACCGCGTCATGTATCGGTATTCGCACTATAATTCGAAAAAATAAAAACTTACTATTCTGGTTTGGTCACACCTTCTTTTGTATAAACTGAGAAAAGGGAGGTACTCTTTTATGAATCTACAGCAAATTATAACAATTTTAGCGATAATAATTACCTTAGTTGCAGTCATTAACTGGTTTCGACTTAAGCATAAACATGAAGATTTTACGGATGCATTACTCGATAAAGTCGAAAGCGATCTAGAGTTACGAAAAACACTTGCAATGGGTCTATATATGAGATTCAAAAAAAAAGATAACAAACATGAAGAAACTTATAGTTCGTATTTCTTAAAAGAAGATCCAGTTTTATTTGAACACTTTGTAGCAGATTTACTTGAAACCAAATATGGTGGTGATATGTACGTCAATAAACCAAGTGGGAATTACGGAATTAATTTTGAAAACCGACGAGAGGATGGATTGTATTTAGGGCAGATTCATTGTCATAAAGAAGATATTGATTTTGAATCGATTGCAATCATTCACTCTAATATGAAGAAATGGAAAGCTGTTGGTGCATACGTTATAACAACAGCTGGTTTTAGTGATAGAGCGGTAACATATGCTGATGGATTAGGAATTGAATTGATTAATGGAATTGATTTAGTTAATATGTGGTTTGAGTCAATGAAGATAGAGTCTGAATATGTTAAAGAGCTTAACCCATCAGATATTTAGGAAAAGAACGTCTACACAAATTGTGTAGGCGCTCTTTAAAAAAGATAACTAAATGACAAAATTATGCTTGTTGTATTACCACAAAACATCTAGGACGTTTCCATCGAAAATGTTTGTATCGATGTTGCAGGTTTCTGCATCAAGTCCATATTGCCAGCCTCCGATTAATGCTTCCTCAGGATATTCAGGATTATATTCCGGGGCATTTTCTTCAGTGGTAATGCCTTTATTAGGAGCAGCTGTCCAAACATACATCTCATCCAAGATACTAGCATTTTCTTCTGCGGCGGCCTCAAAAGCAGCGTAGAGCTCTTCACTAGGGTCAAAAATTCCATATAAACCAGAACTGTATTCAGATTCAGTTACAACGTCATGCCAGCCCTGAATAAAAGCAGAATCAATCGGATAGATTGGTTCTACATTAGCAAATAAAGCAACGCCTTCAGGGATGCCAAGGTCCCTAGCAGATTCAATAGCATCACGCGCCTCGCTTTGACCGTTTTCATACCCAGTCCCATCTGTAAAGTGATTCCAAATAACAAGGATTTGTATGTCATTTGAGTGTAGTAAATCGATCTCATCCGTCGTTAACCCGTATGAAACCCCTTCTTTATCATCTAGATAACGCCCCCAAACTTGTGGATCGCCAAAATTTTCTCGAACACAAGCGAGCGTGTTGTCGGTTGCTACACGAGCAGAATCGACACCCCATACGGAGTCTGGTGTTTCTTCTTTATTGTCGCTTCTATTCTCTCCATTGTCATTGTTCTCGGACTCTTCGCCGTTATCTCCATTATCTGATTCTCCATCGTTTTCTGTCCCGTCTTTGTCCTGACCTGATATTTGGTTTGTCACATGGTTGCTAATAGTAACATCAACACTGACATTAATATCGTTGGCAACGTTGTTATCAACCTCATTGTTCTGACCACTGTTAATATGATTCTCAATTGAGTTGTCAACATCAGCGTCTTCGGCCGTAATCGTATTCTCTGTTGCACTTTCTATATCAGCATCGTCAGAATTGATATGGTTCTCAACGGAGTTCTTTATTTCTCCGTTAGTAGAGTCAATATGGTTCTTAACCGTATTGTCTACATTACCACCCTCAACATTTATTGAATTAGTTACTGAATTAGAGACGTTGCTATTGCCAGATTGTTCGTTATTCTGTGAGGAGGTATTTTGATCTGATGCATCCTGTTCTTCCTGTGTCACATTTGTAGAGGCAGTTACAGGTTCTGTCGAATTTTCCTGACTAAACAAAGATAAGGTTAAGACAAATAAAAGAGAAACGACTCCAAGAATGATCATAGATAATCTTTTTGTATTCTTCACTTTTTTTCACCACCTTAACTTTCTCGAAAACATCATACGCAGAAGAACTATTATTCGTGAAGGAAATAGGCAAGAGAAGGGAGTGTAAGCTACCACATTTGAAACAAAAAGTAGCAAAATAGATATATGTACCATGAAATTGACACAGCAGTCTGAGCAACATACAATTAGATAAAATATGGGAGAAAGTAGAAAACTAGATTACTTTAAGGTGTGATGTAATGAGAAAGAAATGGGTAGAGGATGTAGGTTTAATTGGACGGCATATAATTCATAAACCTACAAATAATAGAGTGGAGTTGACTTAAGTGGTTGTACGTTTGAGGGGATAGTGAAATCCATTGAGAATTTAACTGGCCCATTGTGTCATAAGAACAAGCAATTGGTTTGCTAAAACACTAGAGTTAATTATAAAAGAGTGAAATATCGCAAGTCACAAAGTTTGGAAATAGTACAGCTGATATGTTTGGGTGATAGTTATACTTAATTAGAAAGCTAGATAGAGCGGTAGAAATTGCACTATCTAACCTTCTAACTTATTAATCAACTACAATATAAGCTATCATAGGACCATCATTGTCAATATGTGAGTGAGCTGTACAAATGAGACGATATACACCCTTTTCAGTAAAGTGTAAATCTACAAGCGTTTCTTGCCCTTTTTGGACAATCCCTTCTATATCGGTTCCTTCAATCATAAAGGGATGTTGTGCACCATTCACTCCATACATTCGTAAGGTTACGTTTTTGTCTTTTGGTACAAAAATAGTTCCTGGATCCCAACGATAAGACTCAATTTCTTTTCCGCCTTCCGTTGTTGAAGTTATCTCACTTGTAACCATGTGAATTTCAAGTGTTTCTTCAGTTGACGGAATAGCTCCAGCTTCAGTAGTTATTCTCGATTGAAAAAAATACCAGCTAAAACCAACGAGTAAAAGTACTATAGCTAGAAATATCCATTTTTTTTTAATGACAATCAACATAATGAATTCCCTCCTTTCATCATACAAGCCTTACAATACTATATGCATGAAGGAGAGGAGAACTTGTCTTATTTTTTATATTTTAGTGAGAATGTACAAAATTCATATGTTTTTTCGGTACGGTTTCTTGAAATTGAGTAGATGAATGAATCAATTTCATAATTGCCTAATTTAAAAATTCAAAGACAGGCAGAATTTTTAAATCCGTTTTTTTCAGACTTTA
>NZ_JAXBLX010000083.1:0-7739 GCF_037027555.1 Halalkalibacter kiskunsagensis
CCTATTCAGTATAGGAATCATCTTCTCAATGTAGCATAGTCTTTTTTTAAAATGTCCTTTACAAAGGGTACACTTTATTATATGATAGTCTCTTTTATTCTTTATGCTACTTTATTCGCATCTTCATCTAGTTCAAATTGTGCTACTGCACGGTTTAACTTAATTTTATAAGCAAACAAAGCAAGAATTATAATTGTTCCAATAGTTGCCGCTAAATATGATGTTGAAATTGGCAACCCAAAACCAATGGGCGCACTAAAGATAAATGTTAACGAGACCATTGTCATAAACGCTGCTGGAATCGTTGCAACCCAATGGAATTTACGTTGAATTGCTAAATACATCGCCCCAACGAATAAAGCAATCGCACTAATTGCTGCATTTGTCACTCCAAAATATCTCCATAAAAGCGTGAAGTCCATTGTAGTTAAGATAAACGAAACAACGAATAATGGTAAGGCAATCCAAAGTCGACTCATTATTTTCAGCTGAGACACATTGATATAATCAGCAATAATCATTCGCGCTGAACGGAATGCCGTATCACCAGATGTAATCGGAAGAACAATAACACCAAGTACAGCTAGAGTACCACCAATTGCACCAAGTAACGTGAAGGCAACTTCACTAACAACTAGACCAGCTCCGCCTGAATCGATTATTGCACTTAAGTCTGTCCCGTAGAAAAGGCTCATGGCTGCTGCAGCCCAAATCATCGCAATAATCCCTTCTACAATCATCATTCCATAAAAGACTTTACGACCGTTTTGTTCATTTTGAAGCGTTCTTGAAATAATCGGCGATTGTGTTGCATGAAACCCAGAAATCGCTCCACATGCGATCGTGATCATTAAAATCGGAAATACAGCCGTACCTGCTGGATGCATATTCCCAAGTGCCAACTCAGGAATAGGTGCACCTGTTACAATTAACATACCGCCAATTCCAATAGCACTAAGTAAAAGAAGTGCTCCTAAAATCGGGTAAACTTTACCGATGATTTTATCAACTGGTAGCATCGTAGCTAAAATATAGTAAATGAAAATAACTCCTGTAATGACGCCTAGCGCCACCCAACCATTCATTAAGTTAAATAAAAGACCAGCAGGAGCCGTTACGAAAACGGTTCCAACAAGAAGTAATAAGAGCACTGCAATAGCATTTACAATGTGTTTCATTGTTTTTCCCAGAAACTTTCCAGCAAGCTGTGGCAAATGTGCCCCTTTGTTTCGAATGGAGATCATGCCCGTTAAATAATCATGAACGGCACCGGCAAAAATACAACCTACAACAATCCAAATAAATGCTATAGGACCGTAAAGTGCTCCCATAATTGGACCAAAGATCGGACCAACTCCAGCAATATTTAAAAGCTGAATTAACGAGTTTCGATTCGTCCCCATTGGAATATAGTCAACGCCGTCTTTCATGCTATAAGCTGGAGTAGGTCTTGCCTCTTTCATCCCAAACATTTTTTCAATTAATTTTCCATATGTGAAATAAGCAACAATTAAAAGTGCAATGGATACTAGAAATGTAATCATTGTTAAGCACCTCTTCCTTCATTTGAATACGCTTTCATTATAGTTTTTATCTTCTTTTTTGTGTCGATTATGTGATAACATGTGGAAATTGCGCGCTAACATGTAGATAATTTCGTCTTACGTGCTCTAATAAATACCGTTCTTCCTATACTTAAATCGCCTCTATTAATAGATTAATGAGTCAATCAAAATCAGGAATAATTGATTAGATCATTTTTCTTATTAACACTTGCTTCTGCTAATCTACTGCTTGTATTTTCAAATAATTAAAACAAAAAGATGTTGAATGCTTTGGCACCCATCATCTTTGCATAAATTTAAAGTTCTAGTCGTTCTCTTAGTAATTTCACATAATTTCTACTAACCGGAATTTCTTCTTTTTGACCAACTACTTTCACTTGGTAAGCTCCATTAAACCATGGAATAAGCTGTTCTACTTTATTTAAATTCACAAGATAACTTTTATGAGTTCTGAAAAATGGATACCCGTGTAATTTTCCTTCTAACTCTTTTATAGGCGTTTTTGAGCTATATTTTCCATCAAGCGTGCAAATAATCGTTTCACGATCTTCACGAAATAAATACGTGATATCTGCCGGGGATAAATAGACGATCCGCCCTTCATCTTCTACGGCTAATTTTTCGATACCTGTCTTTATATCCTCTTGCTTACCTGAAAAAGCTAAACGTTCCTTAATTCTTTCCACTGTATCCTGTAATTGCTCCTCATCAAAGGGCTTCACTAAGTAATCTAGTGCTTGTACACGAAATGCTTTCGCTGCATAGTCAACATAGGCAGTAGCAAAAATAATCAGTGGAACGTTTTTCATATTTTGAAGAGATTTGGCTAATTCTAATCCTGACATTTGTGGCATTTCAATATCTACAAAAACAACGTCTGGCTTTTTTCTCATGACTACTTCCAACCCTTTTTCTCCTGAATCAGCCTCTCCAATAATTTCAAGCTCATCATAACGGCCTAATAAAAATGTAAGTTCATCACGACTATGTAATTCATCGTCAATGATAACAGTTGTAATTAATTTCTTCATTTAGTCTCTCCTCACTTTATATCTAAAAAAATCGCTGTCACTTCTAAAATAGTGTAAATTACATAAATTATTACATTTAATCACTTAATTACAGGAAGATAAAATGAAATCAACGTTCCTTTCTCCTTATCACTTTCAATTATCAAAGTCGATTCTTCCCCGTACATCATTTCAAGTCTGCGATTAATGTTAAAAAGTCCGATCCCTGTCCCGGTTTCCGAATGTACTTTTTCTTTGCCTAGTTCTTTTAACCGACTTTTCTCAATCCCTTGCCCGTTGTCTTTAATCGATATTTTAATGGCAGCTTTCTCTTGTTGAATTCGAATATGTAATAAGCTGTCACTTCGCAATTGCTTCAATCCATGCTTTATGGCATTTTCAACAAGAGGCTGTAATGTCATCGGCGGTATTTTCACTCGCAACGCATCTTCGTCGACTTCGTATTGAACGGAAAGCTTATCAGAAAAACGAGTTTCTTCTATTTCTAAATATGCCTTCACATGATTAAGCTCTTCTTCTAACGTCGTTTCTGTTGCCGTTGTTCCAGCTAAGTTTTGTCTAAAAAAATGAGAAAGCGATACTAAAAGCTTTCTTGCTTTCATCGGATCGGTCCTGACGAGGGAAACAATTGTATTTAACGCATTAAATAAAAAGTGAGGATTCACTTGTGCTTGTAACGCTTTAATTTCAGCCTGCTTCGCTAATTCTAGATGACGATCAACCTCTGACAGTTCAAGCTGATGACTTAATAACGTCGATAAGCCTTTACTAAGTTCAATTGTCGTAGGAGAAGGACCTTTTTCTGACTTAAAATAAAATTTTAACGTTCCAATCGTTTCATCTTTTATTTTTAACGGCGCAATAATTGCGGCAGAAAGAGGGCAACGAGCAACACCACAATGCATTTCATCAGATTCTGTAATTATGAGTTTCCCTTCAAGTAAAACCCGTCTTGTTGCATTCGTTTTAATCTCTTCATTATGTAGATGATGATCTTGACCAACACCAACAAAAGCTAAGACAGTATCTTTGTTCGTAATGGAAACAGCATCCGCATGAATTTCCTTTAATAGTATGTTACATGTTGGCAAAGCTGATTGTTCCGTTAACCCCTTTCGCATGAATTTTAATGTTAAATCAGCCAACTTTAATGCTTTTTGTGCTTGAAGTGATCCCATTTTTTCTTCTTCCTGAATGACATTTCGTATAATCAAAATGAATATCGCCGCGCCTATTCCATTTGCCAAAATCATCGGAATTCCGATAGTCGCTACTAAGCCTAACGCCTGATCAAATGGACGCGCAATTAAAAGAATAACACCCATTTGAATTGCTTCTGCGAGCATGCCAACAATCAATGCCATTTGCAAAGAAATGATGCGATTGTTCTTGTTTTTTCGGTGAAAATAACCAGCTATGGCACCAGCGACGATCGTTGATAGCCCACAAGCTATACCAGTAAATCCACCTAACAAATAGCGGTGAGCTCCCGCAATAATTCCTGCACCTACGCCCACTTTCCAACCGCCTAATAGACCAGCAACAACTACACCAATGACACGTGAATTGGCAATCGCCTCTCCATCGCCGATATCAACGACCCAGCGTAGATAAGTTGCTTGTTCAGGATTCACCTTTATCCCTGTATATGTACCAATAATTCCAAACAGACCAAACATCACGATAACGCTTACACGTGATGTCCGCGAGATTTCTCGTTTCTCAATTAAATGCCGTATAAATTTAAATCGAGTCATTACAAAAGCAACCGTTACTATTATTGCTAACCGCTCAAGCATGACCAATACTAATTCCCACATGTTCTACATCTCCTATGTACACCATTTAAAAAAAATAATCAGACATAGTAATGTTTTATCGTATGGTATTAAAATAACATGATTTCAGTCAGAAACAAATTACTCTAACTCTTTTGATTTTGGCATCATTAAATAGAGGTTATACATGCACCTTCAATTTGCCATTTTATTGCTATTTAAAACCGCTTGTTTATCCACGATTCACAAAGTTTCGTCCAAGCAAATACGTCCGGACGATCTTCCGCAAGTCCTAAACCATGACGACCATTTTCAAAAGTATGCAGTTCAAAAGGGACACTCTTCTTGCTCAAAGCTGACGCAAATAGCAAGCTATTCTCAACAGGCACACTTTCATCATCTGCTGTATGCCATATAAACGTTGGCGGTGTGTCCTTCGATACTTGATTTTCACTTGAATACGTATTTCTCAATTCAAGAGATGAATTTTCTCCAAGGAGATGGTGCATTGATCCTTCATGTCGATGCTCTCCAAACGTAATAACGGGATAGCTTAGAATTAATAAATCCGGACGGCTACTTTCTCTTTCAATTGGATCTTTTGACTGATTATCACCGTAATCAAACTGAGTCCCAACCGTTGATGCTAAGTGCCCACCTGCTGAGAATCCTAGAATTCCAACTTTCGTTTGATCAATGTTCCATTTTTCAGCGTACTTACGCACATAACGGATCGCCCGCTTGGCATCTGTAACTGGAGCTGGATGTTTATAAGGATGCACTCGATAATTCAGCACAAATGCAGAAATACCAAAGGAGTTCAACCATTTAGCAATAGGCTCTCCCTCATGAGTTGCCCTTCTTACATACCCACCCCCCGGACATACAACAATAGCTCCTGTTAGCTGATTGGATTCTACTATGTACGGAACCATTGTTGGGACATCTTCCACATCGTCTCCTACTGCATATGGTACATTTTCATTCCAAAGTTTAATCACACTTATCCCTCCCCATTTTCTAACAACTTATTATTTTTAATGTAAAGCGTTTTATAAGCATTTATCAATCTTATTCCATCCTTATAAAAATCAAAACTCAATCAATGACATACGTTATAAAAAAAGAGAAAGGAATGGTTTTATGTATTTCATTGGTCGAATCCTAGAAAATTACCCTCTAAAGCCTAATAAAACAACTTTGATCTCCGATAAAGGAAAAAAAGCGGTTTGGTCTATAATAGCAGGTCAAGACGATTTTATTTTAAAGAAAATGGCTGTTGATGAAGAGCGCCTCAAATTTATGATCCATGCAATCAACCATCTCAGAGCAAATGGAATTCATACTCCTGAAATAAAGCAAACGGCTAACAAAGAAGATTATGTACGTTTCAACAAAGATCTTTTTGTTTTGTTTGAGGCTATCCATGGCAAAAAGCCTACGTATAAAAAAAACAAAGAATTACATCAAATTGTTACCAGTTTCACAAAGCTTCTTCAGGTATTAAAATTCCAAAACATATGAAGCCTTCTATTCTATTAGGCGGATGGCTACCAGAGAATCTAAGAAGATACAAAGAATTAGAAGACTGGAAACACGAGCGCTTAAACGCTGAACAAAAAAATGAATTTGATAAACAATTCCTGCTCCACGTTGATGCATTTCTCTCCCAATGTAAAAAGTCTATCACCCTATTACAAGAATCATGCTATGAGCAATGGGTTGAACAAACGAAGAAAACAAAAACAATCTGCCATCAGGATTTTGCTGCTGGGAATCTACTTATTGATAAAAAAGGCAATCTACAAGTATTTGATATGGATTCATTAACCATTGATCTTCCCATACGAGATATGAGAAAAATATTGAATAAAGTCATGAAAAAACGAAAAAAATGGTCCCTCGATGTAATGAATAACATGGTTGAAGCATATCAAAGCATAAACCCACTAACAAATGAGCAACTTATCGTGTTAACGGCAGATGTTCTGTTTCCTCATCTTTTCTATGGTCAAGTATCTAAGTATTATGAAAAACGGGAGAAGGAATGGACGGAGGAAAAACATATTAGCAGGTTAAAGGATACCATTTTTACTGAGCTTAGCAAAGAATCCACAATAAAAGCCTATCGTTATAGATTATAGGTTATAGTTTCGTAGAACTACAAATTCTTGAAAAAATGTTTGTAGAACTTCATTTCAGTACACTTCCCCCATTGTAACTGCTACAAAGGTGAATAAAAATGAGTCTGGATCCTGATTCATTTTATTATTAGAGCAGAACACTTCTTTCCTGCTGATCATTTTTAATAATAGTGTACTAATAAATTCAACTAGCTATTCTAATGGTTTAATAATAAGAAAAAACTTCAGCTATATAACGACGTTCTAATTCTGTAATTGACTATACTATGCACTGTTTAAATTACAGATTACTTAACACTCGCCAAAACCTCTTGTTTTCGCTTCTCTCTTTCTGCCGGAGTCATACGTGGGCAAGTATAACATTTTCCGTGTGCTCCTTCTGTTTGGTAATAAAGGCAGCACGTAGGCTTCATTCGTTGCATCATACATGGAGAGGTTGGGTTCTGTACTTCCATATATGGGAAGTCTAAAACATGTTTTTCACTTTGAAAAATGGATGGATTCGCTTCTTTTATTAACCAATGATAGTCTTGATCTAACAAGATCTTTTCTCTTTCATTAGCTGTCAGGTCTAAAGCGATTTTTCTTCCATATTCAATTCCGTGTAGTAATTGTCCCCAAAGTTCACGCAAACGGATATTAACTGTTTTTGATAGATTAATAATTAAAGGAGTAATAAATGTTTCAAAAAAATTGGCGAGTTGCTCTCTTCTTGATTCTTTATGACTTTCTGCATAGTAGCAGTTGTCAATATTCACCTTAAATGCAATCGTATCAACTTGATATTTCTCATCTTGATAAAATTGGATAGATAAAGAGTTAGGTATTGGAAGAATAACTTGATGCAGACCAAGCATTGTTATATAAGCAGAACAAATAATTCCAAGCTTACTACTTAAGTAAGTAGCAGGCACTTGATCGTTTAAAGCCTTTATTTGTTTTCCATACAATTTCAGCACCGACTCTGCTTGCTTTTGATCAAGTAATTCTTTCATCAACACTTCTTTCTGGATGTCCTTTTGATCACTACTATGTAGAAAAAAATGCGAAGTTACTATCTTCTCAACTTGAACAGTTTCCATTTTCGCCCTCCTTTTGCTTTTTCGTCTTTCATATTTACGCAAACATATAATAATTAAGTAAGTGAATCAATTTCATAATTGCCTAATTTAAAAATTCAAAGACAGGCAGAATTTTTAAATCCGTTTTTTTCAGACTTTA
>NZ_JAXBLX010000084.1:0-7492 GCF_037027555.1 Halalkalibacter kiskunsagensis
CCTCCACCGATAACGGTTGCTCTCTTATACTTTTTCGACGTATCAATCATCGTTTCACAGTCTTTAATGTTACGGAAGGCGATAACTCCTTCTTTGTCTGCTCCAGGCAATGGAAGCATAAATGGATTTGATCCTGTTGCAAAAATTAACTTATCGTACGAACGCTCTACTCCATTCTGACTCACAACCACTTGCTTTTTAGTATCTACATGAATCACCGGATCGCCCGTTACGAGTTCAATTTGATTTTCTGCATACCAGCTATACTCATTTAAAACGATATCATCAACGGTCGTATCTCCTTGTAGGACAGAAGATAATAAAATGCGGTTATAGTTTGGATGTGGTTCTTCCCCAAAAACGGTAATATCAAAGCGGTCGCTATCGTTCTTTAAAATTTCCTCTATCGTCCGAATTCCGGCCATCCCATTTCCAATTAGCACTAGTTTCTCTCTCATTTACTTCATCTCCCTTTTCATATTTCTATCTATTTATTGAAGCCACTGACTTACGAACAAGAACTGCTTTTTCCATTTTTTCTTCCTTCACACGATGCGGGCTGATGATCCAATATAAGCATCCAACGAAAAAGGTTCCACCTACGATGTTTCCAAGGGTCACCGGCACAATATTGCCGAAATAACCAGCTAACGTCACCGTGTCTGGACTCGGGTGAATAAGTGCCAAACCTAAGATCGCCATATTAGCAATGCTATGCTCATAGCCTGAAACGATAAACGTAAGTAAGATCCATAGAATCATCATAATTTTCGCTGCATCATTTTTCGTTCGTAAGGTACACCAGATTGCTAGACACACAAGCCAGTTACATAAAATTCCTCGAAAGAATAACTCAGACGTACTTAAACTCATTTTATTAGAAGCTACTGTCATTAAAAAATGATCACTAGAAATGCTAGAGAATACACCAGAGAAAAAGATTAAAATACAAAATAATGTAGCTCCCATGAAATTGCCTAGGTAACACCAAACCCAGTTCGTAATCATCTCTTTTCGGGTTGTGACTCCAGACAACGTACTAACGGTAAATATCATATTATTACCCGTAAAGAGTTCAGCTCCAGCGAACGTAATTAATACTAAGGCAACTCCAAACGATAAACCTACTAATAATGACGCTAACGGGGTTGATAATTCAGAGAACATCCCCCCAACTGAAAAGCTTAATACAACCGCTAATCCGATATAGGCTCCTGCTAAACAGGCCGAAATTAAATACCTTACTATACTCTCATTTAAAAGTTTCTTTTTTGCTAGGGCCATCCCATTCAACGTTTCTAATGTGTCTTTATACATGCTGTTCCTCTCCTATCCTATCCTATCCTTGCTTTTCCTTGTTTTTTTTAGGATGGCAATCAAAAAACCACCTCAAAAAACAATTCACTTTTATCTAAAGAGATATATTAAATACACGTTTAATCCTATACTATCAAAAATGGAAATTGTTGATCTTTGTCATATTTCCTCACAAACTTTTCAGAAAATTAACTATAGATATCCCGGTAGTTACTAATAGAATCTTTATTAGGCACATTTTTATTGTTATAAAGTTTGACAGGATAGGAATGGAACTTCTTGAGGGGGAAATGGGGTGGTTATATAAATAGAAAATGAAGGAAGTGAATAGGATTTGACATCCTGAAATTGGCGATGGTTAACTACTAAATTTCTTTTTTCTCAACTAATCTCAAATTATATCTACTAAATCCAATTTTCATCAGCTAACTAAAAGAATTCTAAGAAAAAGCATCAAAAGAGAACGAGCTTAATTCAGCTCGTTCTCTTTACGTACTTATTCGTCCCTCCTGAAAAAATTCGATCCATTCTCCGTCTGGCCCGTGAAAGAAGAAATATTTAGAGCCGTTCGGTAAGGTTGTAATTTCATCATCGATGAGTTTCACATCAAGAGCTTTTATTCTTTTTACTTCCCCTTCAATGTCATCAACCGTGATGGCAAAATGGTGGACTTTCCCTTCAATAGGTAACTGATCATTATAGCCTTGAATTAATTCAAGTTCTGTTTCTCCACTCTTTTTAAAACCGAGGAAAGCCAGCTTCATATGCTCATCGGAATGGACCATCGTGTTTTTTAACTTCATACCGACAATGTCTTCATAAAACTTTATTGACGTTTCTAGATCTCTAACCATAACCCCAACATGTTCAATTCTTTTTTTAGCCATATTTATTCGCCTCTTTCTTACAATGACTGACTTTCAATTGTCCTAAATACTACGTTTACTAGTAGTGAAAAGGACCCTTTGCTATCATACCTCCAGAACTAATACGTTCGCAACTAATCACAAAGTTAATGGGACGAACAGCAGCTAACATGAATTGCCACTAGCAATGCAAGTGAAATTACTGAAAGTACTGCAGGATAAAAAAATGACTCGAGTTGGCGGACGTAACGAACGACACGTTAACTTTCGTTTAATTAGGAGCATAGAACAAAATTTTATAGAAAAGAAAGGGTTAAAAGAAACTTTAGAAGAGGTCGAAAGAAAACTACTCTTAAAAGCCTACAACGAGTGCCAAACCACCTATGAGATGGCTAAGTATTTAGGAATTAGTCAACCAACTGTTATATATAAATTAAAGAAATATAAAGATGATTTTAAAAACCTCTAAATAAAGAGGCAAGGCGTGTGGCCCTGCCTCTACCAAGATCACGTAATTACATCCTTTTTGATGAATTCTTCATAAACAACACCATCTCTTATTGTTGTTTCACTATAAATAAAATGAGGTGCTTTAGTAACTTCCATTAAAGTTAGGATTGTTTGTACACCAGGAATGATAATGTCTTTCCTTTTATTAGAAAGTCCATCTATTTTTGTGCGTTTGTTCATTGGCAATGATATTAGCTCTTCAAAAATCCTTTTTATTTCATCGTACTTCAATATTGAAATAGTTTTTTTGGGGGATATCCGAGCCAAACTCCTTGCACTACCTCCTATCCCAATAACCGGACAATTAGCACCCTCTAACCACGAAAGACTTTGATATTGAGTTAACAAATAAGATCTCAGGCGAGCCACTTGTTTGTCGTTTACTTGCTCTGCCTTTGTGAATTTATTATTGAGAGTAACAGAACCAAAAGGGAAGCTATGGTAGTGAACCATTTTCTGATCTTGAAACATAGTAATCTCTGTACTCCCGCCACCAGTATCTATTGTTATTCCTTCGTAAATATCCATGGAATGGACAACTCCAATGTATCCATAATGTGCTTCCTCATACTCACTTAACACTCTAAATGAGAAATCTGTTCGATTTTCAATTTCCTTTAAAATTTCTTGTTGATTGCACGATAACCTAATTACTGCTGTTGCAAACCCAATTACACAACTAATTCCATAGGATCGAGTAATTTTCTGAAATCCTAATAATGTATCTATTATTAGGTTTATTCCTTCTCTCGTTACTTTCTTTTGGATATTTATATAGTTAATCAATCGCACGGTAACTTTAGCCTTTTCAACCTCTTTATAATTACCTTTATTATCAAGTTTGTACAGTACTAAACGGATCGAGTTAGACCCGAGGTCAATAAGAGCAACAAGATTATTTTTCATTTTTACACTCTTTTCTTCGTTTAGATACTTTTATAATAAAGTACAAAGGTAAATCTGATATTAAGGCAAAATGAAAAAACTGAAAATAAATTCTATTAATATGTTAAGTATTGTTTATATGACAAATATATAACTTTAGAAACTAGGAATCTTAATGAATCGTTAATGTTCGTGTACAAATCCTTTTCAAAAGAGCAGCTTCATGACTAATAGCTAGTACACCGATATTCCGTTGTTTCACAATATCTAGAACAGCATGCCAAATTTGAGATTGTGTGATCGCATCAAGCATTGTCGTCATTTCATCAGCGATCAGAAAACGTGTATTTGACCTTAGTGCTCGCGCCACACAAAAACGTTGTAGCTCACCACCTGATAACTCGTTTGGCCAACGACTGAGCCATTCTTGTTTAATTCCTAGTACTTCTAGTAGCTCACGATCTATTTCTCCACCTTCATGAAGAGTCTTCTCCATCCGCCACTTCGGATTAACGGCTTTTTCAGGATGCTGATACACGAGTTGCACTGGTTGATATCCCCTTTTTGGTAACGGTGTTTCATTCAACAAAATCGTTCCTTCCTGAGGTTTTTCATATCCCGAAAGCACTCGTCCAAATGTTGTTTTTCCACAACCGCTAGGCCCGATGAGACCTACAATTTCACCCGCATCAATAGTGAAGTTTAGATCACGAAAGATCCATCTGTTTTTTTTATAGTAAAAGCCGATCTTTCTCGCTTCAAGTTGCATGGATACACCTCACCATTCCACCTCGAACCGTTTTCGCTGCAGGTACTTTGCTAGTACAATCTCCTGTCGCAGACACGCAACGTGGTTCAAACAAACACCCTTTCGGTAAATCATTAGCGTCTGGCTGAGAACCAGGAATCGGTAAAAATTCATTTTGCGGGAGAGCTCTCCATAACGCCTTTGTATAAGGATGACGCAACAATTCACCCCTCCCATGAAAATCTTCTACTGGTGCGACCTCCACGGTTGTTCCTGCATAAAAAACAGCGATTTTATCTGCAACCGTTAATGCTGAACCAATATCGTGAGTAATGAGCATGACCGAACTTCCGTTATCAGCTAATTCTCTAAAAGACGAAAGTGCCTCTTTTACCACCGCCGAATCAAGACCTGGAGTCGGTTCATCTGCAATTATGACTTTCGCTTCACCGACGACTGCAGTGGATACTAATACACGACGTGTCACCCCCCCAGATAACTGAAACGGATAGAGCTTTTCAACATGTTGACCTAAATGATACTTTTCAAAAACAGTTCGTTGAGCTCCTAGGGCATCTTGTTTCTTTACAGACGACCGTACTTGTTCTCCAGCTTTCATGAGTGGATCTAAGAAATTCACCGATTGTGGAACAAGAGCAATCTCACAACCTTGCAAATGAGCTAGTCTTTCCTGAGTCAGCTCATCCCCATCATATTTTATCGTCCCACTTACATTTGCATTATTAGGTAAAATACCAAGAATGGCATGTCCTAATAAACTTTTCCCCGATCCACTTGATCCGACAACAGCAACAATTTCACCTTTATTCATTGACATCGTCAAGTTATGGATAACTTTTAAATCGTGTTGCCTAAACCCTTTTTTATATTGGGTAAAGGAAACAGACAAGTTATCAATTTCAAGAAGAGGCATCTTTTTTCCCCACCCTTATTCTGATTTATTTATGAGCTCGTTGAGGATCCATCATCGTTTGTAACTGCTCACCAATCATATCAAACGCTCGTACAATGACTAACAAACAAAGTCCAGGAAAAAAGGCGAGCCACCACATTCCCGTTGATAAATATCGCATCGACTCAGACAAAATGATTCCAATCGCTGGTTGGTGTGGAGACAAACCCAACCCTAAAAAAGTGACTGCTGCCTCATGCAAGATCGCATGAGGAAACAATAGAAATAGGCCAATTAATAACTGTGGTACAAGATGAGGCAAAAGATGCTTTCTCGCTATATACCATCGTGACTTCCCTAACCGTTTAGAAACTTGTACATATTCAGCTGAGCGTAACTGCATCACTTCAGCTCGAATGACTCGAGTCAAACTAGGCCAATGGGTAAGGGCAAGTCCAATGATCACACCTTTTGCTCCCCCACCCATTGCAAAAGCTATTAAAATAAGAATAACAATATGAGGGACACTTAAAAATAAATCTACTAACCATGAGATCATACCATCTACGACTTTTCCCATTGTAGAAGCCAACATTCCTAATAGCAGGGCAATCGTCACACTTACAATTGCTGCAGTTAGTCCAACAGATATACTTAACGTTAGTCCTTTAAGAGTACGAGTAAGCATATCTCGTCCAAGCCAATCTGTCCCAAATGGATGTGCCAGCGTAGGTCCTAAATTTCGATAGTCTAAATTTGTCGCAATTCGGTCATTATTAAGAAACAAGCCACCAAGCACAACACTAAGCAACAAGAGACAGAGCATTACTAGAAAAATGACACTTTTTTGTCGTTGATTTAACAGAAAGGGGCGTCTTGGAACATGCTTTGTCTTTGATATCACTCTCATAGCAATCTCCTCTCTTTGACCCGTGGATCAACGACACGGTAAATCAAATCAGCAATCAGATTTCCTGCAAATACAAATAATGCACTAATGATAACTAATCCTAATAATAGTGGGACATCCCCCCGAAGCCCTGCTTCAACTGTTGCTTGACCTAATCCAGGATAGGAGAATACTTGCTCAGCTAATACAGCACCGCCAAATAACTCACCAAAGGCTGCAAACTGCAGTGTAATAGCAGGTAAAGCAATGTTCCGAATACCATGTCTCCATAGTATTGTGAAGCCTTTTTCTCCCCTTGCTCTAGCAAACAATATATAATCACTCGAAAGCACGTCTATTAACTTTTGTCTTGTGTGTAACGCCACATTCGCAACACCAATAATACTTAATGTTAAAGCTGGCAAAATAAGATGTTTGATCCGATCGGCAACCGTTACATGTTCTGCGAGCACCCCTGCAGGCACACCCATTCCAATTGGGAACCACCGTAACCAAACGGCAAAAATAAGCAGTAGCAACAGCCCCATCCAAAAAGTAGGAGTAGAAGCTAATGTATAACAATACCACTTAATTAGTCTATCAAGCCATGAATCTTTTTTCATAGCAGCAACAATCCCCATCACAAATCCAATTACACCTGATAGTACCCAAGAGGTCATCATCAGCACTAATGAATTGTAAAACTTCTCATGAATCACCTCTGCTACTGGGCGTCGATAAATCATCGATGTTCCTAAATCACCTTGAAAATCAGATGCACCCCAATAAAGAAATTGCTGTGTCGGACTTTTATCAAGTCCCCAAGTCTCGGCAATTTGCTCGCGTTGTTCTGGGCCAACTCGCATCATATCTGCACCAATATAGGCTTGTATTGGGTCCATCGGTGAATAACTAATAAGCATAAAAGAAAACAAACATACAGCAAACAAAAGAGAAGCGAGTCTGATACTTTTTTTTACGAAGAATGAAACGATGAACGAAATGTTATTTTTCACTCTGTCCATTTCCACTCAACTATATTATCTGTAATAGGCCAACCGTGAGCATGCGGCTGAATCTTCTGCTCTCCTATATCAAGCTTTTCTGATACTAAATACAGATGATCGATATTCACAAGCCACGCCCACGCGGCATCGCCTTTTGCACTAAACCCTTGTTGACCGTCCCATTGAGCTTTTTGCCAGTAATCAATTGCCTCTTCCTCACTCTTCGCTGCTAATGCCTGTTCAAAGTATTTATCCACTTTTGGATTTGAATAATAACCTGCTCAACTTTCGCACACTGAAATAGGCAGGTAGACCTTGATGTAGTTAGGTAAGCCTGCAATCCATTGTTGTAGTTGA
>NZ_JAXBLX010000085.1:0-7246 GCF_037027555.1 Halalkalibacter kiskunsagensis
CAACTACAACAATGGATTGCAGGCTTACCTAACTACATCAAGGTCTACCTGCCTATTTCAGTGTGCGAAAGTTGAGTTATTATATAAAAAATTTATACGGTGGAGATCACTAGTGTTGCATAAATTTTGACGGAATTTTCAGTTTATATATTCATCCTGCTTAGAGCCAAAAAGGTAAATACCCATTTAAATGTGGCTCTATCCATTTGAAAAACAACTCAATCGCCCAGCGTGATTTATACATCTCTGAAATTTCTTCGGCACTCAAATCAAAACGGTTGGTGATTAAGTGAAGCTCATTCCCTTTTGTATCAAGTACTTTCAGAAGGCGAAAATAGTTTTTAGTACGGTTTTGAGCTTCGAGCTGTGCGTAGAGTAATAATTTTAAAATGGATTCCGTCGTAAGTTTTTTCGTATAAAAATCTAATTTCAATGTTTTCACTTGATCATCAAATAATTCGAGATTTATCGGTGAAAACCATTGTCCAAATGAAGTTTTTCGTGTAATCTTATCCATGCGTATGGTCCTTTATTATTGGATTTGGACGGGATTACCACCTAACTTATCCATTATAAAGGACTTTTTCTATGCACAAATACAGATGATTGAAGATTTTGAGTCTTTTTAATATTGAAAATAACTTAATACAACGCTAGTGATTGTATATAAAATATTTATAGTTTTTACTGGAAAGTAATTGTCATCTAAAAAAGAGCGCCCAAATTTCAGGCACTCCTTTTAGATGACTCTGAGTAGACAAACACTAGTCATCAATTACTTCACGGTCAAAAATTTCACCTTGTTTTTCTATTTCCATTTCTTCAATTTGTCCATTCTCTTCTTCAATTTCTACTTCTTCAATTTGTTCCCCTTCTTCAGGTACCTGATCATTTCCACAACCCGCTAATGAAAAAATAGAAAAAGTTAAGAATAATACGGCCAAGTATTTTTTCATTTATTGTAACCTCCTTTTTTTTATTGTTTTCCCACCTTCTCAATATTATTTAGGTTATTATAAAATTCTTTTAATCAAACATAAAACATCCTCATTTATCTATGATACGGTTCACAAACCTAAATGAAGTTTTTATTTTGAATTGGCGATTCTCATTTAATCCATTCCATTGCTCTGATTGATTTTCAACGGAAATAACTATAAAATCCAATAAAAAGAAGCTTGTTGAATTGTTTGTTTCAGTTGTTGGTACCGCTAAATAATTAGTAACTGAGATTTACACTTTTTATCATTTAATTAGTTTAAAAACTGTAACATACAAGTATACTAGCATGTTATTATATTAGCAAAGGGAGGTAAAGCTATGGAATTAATAATTGAAGAAAAAAATACAAAAAGTTCTATTAGAGACTTTGTTTATCATACGTTAAAAATGAATATTATTAACCTGCATCTAAAACCAAACCAATCGATTTCTGAAACTGAAGTATCTAAGGCTCTAAATGTTAGCAGAACCCCTGTTCATGAATCATTTTTGAAATTATCGCAAGAAGGACTTTTAGAAGTATTTCCACAAAAAAGTACGGTTGTATCTTTAATTGATTTGGCTTTGGTAGAAGAGGCTCGATTTATGCGTGAACATATGGAGAAAGAAATTATCAAGCTTGCCTGTATTGACTTTCCTAACAAAGAAATACAAAGTTTAAAAGAAAACCTCAAGAAACAACAAATTTGCTTAGAAGAAAAGGAGTATGTTCGTTTATTAGAGCTTGATGAGGAGTTTCATAAAACTATTTTTAAAGGTTGCAGAAAACCACGAATTTGGTCTGCTATTCAGCAAATGAATTCAGACTTAAATCGATTAAGAATGCTTAGACTCATTGAGAACTATAAGTTGGATGACATTTTCAAACAGCATCAGATAATCTTAGATTCGATTATTAAAAAAGACCCAGAAAAAGGTATTTCAATTATGACTGAACATCTTCGTCTAGTCGAAATTGAAGGAGAAGAAATCAAAAAAAATAACCCTGGATACTTTAAGGAGAAATAAAATACTTCTACCTACTTAGCCCTTCCTTTAGTTACGTTAGGCTCTAGCTTACTAGGGTTCGTACTCTATAAAAAACCGCATTGAAGTTTTCCCGAAAAGTAAAAAAGGTGGAGTCTTCCCTGTTCTTGGGCAAGATTCCACCTTATACTCCCATTCAAATATTTGGATTGTTAACTAAACTCCCGAAGATCCATCATCATTTGTTAATCTCCTCGTGGACGTTTACACTTTCTACCACATCAATATTTAAGCCATGTTCTTCCGCTTGTTTTTTTACATCTACTATTTTATCCATTGGCCATTTTTCGCCTGCTGGAACGTCATGAACTCTTGCTGACTTTTGAACCATATGTTTTATTACATCTCTATATGAAAAATTTAGAACATTATAACCACTTTCCTTATTTCATTCGGAGCATTTTCAATTAATGAAATGGCTTCATTTATCTCATCAACAGAAAATTCATGTGTAACCATGTCCTTAATCCCTAGAGATCTTTCATTAAATAATTTTATAACTTCAGGAAATTTATCCGTCTGAAGGCGAGATCCAACAATTGTAACTTCCTTCTTTGTAATGGGAAGTTGTGAGACATTAGAAGTGGTCGTATCAAAACCTAGTACCACAACACGCCCCGCAGGAGAAACTAAATCAACTGCATCTTCAAACGTTCTTGGAATACAAACAGCATCGATAACCACGTTAGGGCCTTCACCATTCGTTAGAGTGAGCACTTCTTCTTTTACATTCATTCTACCCGCATTAATCGTTACATCAGCACCCCATGATTTTGCAAATTCCAACCTATCATCACTTAAATCTGTAATCATACACGTTGCACCAATTGACTTGGCAATTTTCAAACAACAAAGACCAATTGGACCAGCCCCCATAATAAGGACTGTGTCGCCTTCTTGAACATTGCCACGCCAATTTGCCTGAGCACCGATCGTAAATGGTTCGACTAAAACAGTCTCTTTCCAACTTAATTCTTTATTTACTTTATGGACCAAATAATCTGCCATCACAAGATACTCTTGCATTCCTCCGTCAAGGTGAACTCCGTATACTTCCAATTCATTACATACATTTCTTCTTCCCTTTCGGCATGCATAACATTCTCCACACGGTTCTATCGGTTCTATGACAACCTTATCACCGACAGAAAGGTCAGTAACGGCTGCACCAATTCCCTCCACTTCCCCAGTGACCTCATGCCCTATAATTCTCGGCAAAGTAGCTAATGGATTCGTTCCGTGGTAAATATGCATATCAGAGCCACAAATGCCAACCATTTTCACTTTAACCAGCACTTGATTTTTTTCTTTTATGACAGGTTTTTCTTTTTCAATAATTTCAAGTTTATGCGCTCCTGTTACTTGGACAGCTTTCATACAACAACTCAACTCCTTCAATTAGTTAAACAAACTAGGTAAGAAAAGTGTTAATTCTGGGATATAAGCTACTAATAGTAGGACAAAAATACTTACACATAAGAATGGGATAAGCGCAATTGACGTTTTACCAACTGATACTTTTCCTATACTAGATGCAACGAACAGACATACACCTACTGGAGGTGTAGATAAACCAATTATTAAACCAAGTACCATAAGAACACCAAAATGAACAGGATCCATTCCAACACTCATTGCTACAGGTAATAAGACTGGGAATAAAATGACTAGTGCAGCAATTGTCTCCATAAATGTACCGACAAACAGCAATAGTAGGACAATAAGCAAGATTACAATTATTTTATTATCAGAAATAGTTAAGATCGTATTAGCAACAAGTTGTGGAATTCTTTCACTTACTAAAATCCAACCAAATAGGTTTGCCAAACCAACGAGTATCATAATAGAAGCTGTACTTTTCATTGATGCCAATAAAATAGAAGGAATTGCTTTTACTTTAAGATCCCTGTATACAAATAAACCGACTACCAACGCATAAACGACAGCAACGATAGAAGCTTCAGTAGGAGTAAAATAGCCACCCAGTATTCCATACATGATTACGACTGTCATCATTAATGCCCAAAACGCATCAATAAATGATTTCCCAATAACAGACATCTTTTGTCTTTGGCCTTTTGGATAGTTACGTTTTACAGAAATAATATAGACAGCGATCATTAAACCGATGCCCAAAATAACACCTGGAATAGCACCTGCTAAAAATAAGTCACCGATGGAAACACTTGCTAATGTCCCAACAATAATTAATGGTAACGAAGGTGGTATAATCGGACCAATCGTAGAAGAAGAAGATGTTACTGCTGCAGAAAAGTCTGCGTCATATCCTTGTTTTTTCATTGCCGGAATCAAGACCGAACCGATACTTGCCGTGTCAGCTAAAGCAGTACCTGAAATTCCTGCAAACCCCATAGATGAGCCAACATTTGCAAGACCTAAACCACCTCGAATATGGCCAAGAATATTATTAGTAAAGTTAATAATTCTGTCCGTAATTCCTCCTGCATTCATTAAATTACCTGCTAGAATAAAGCCAGGAATACATAAAAGAACAAAGGAGTTCAGTCCACCAAACATTCTTTGTGGAATAATCGATAAAGAGATATCAGCCATTAACAAGTATATAATCGAAGAGATACCTAAACTAAAAGCAATTGGGACTCCAAAAAAAATTAATAAAATAAAGGATACAAATAAAACAAGCGCTAACATTAGTTTTCACTCCCCCTTTGGAGGCCTTTAAAATAATCAATCATATGAAGAAAAGCATAAATTCCAATGAATAGCATGGAAATCGCAATACATGCATGAATGATCGACATATCAATTGTCATTGTTGCAGATGTTTGTCCACGTCCAATTAGGATAAATTTATATCCCCAATAGGTTACAACTGCACATAATAAAACAATTAATAAATAAACAAAACCCTCATATATCTCTCTAATTCTCTTAGGAAGAAAGATAAGTAGTAAATCCACATTGATAAACTCTTTATCCCTTAAAGCTAGTGGGGCACCAAAGGATATAGCATATAGAAATAAGAACCGTGATAATTCTTCTGTCCATACAAATGAATATGGTAGATAGCGGGAAACAATTTGGATAACTACAACAATAATTAGGGCTGCAAACGTTAATATTGTCGCCGTCTCCAGCGTGCGGTCTAATAGTTTTGTACTCCTCACTTTTCTCATTCCTTTTTCAATAAATTAAAGGCATACCACTCACTTCTCCATTTTTCTTATGATAGTAAGTGGTATACCTTTTCCTTTAAATGTTACTATTGCACTTCAAGAATTTGCTCATAAAGTGAATACTGTTCTTCAGTTAAACTTTCTTGAATTGCAGGTAGCATCGCTTCTCGGAATGCATCTTGGTCAACATCATTATTGAATGTCATGCCTCTTTCAATCAATTCATCTCTATAGTTACTAAATTCTGTATCAAATAGTTCTTTACCATATACTTGAGCTTCTTCAGCTGCTTCCATAACTGCTTCTTTCAATTCATCAGATAATTTCTCAAATTGCTCATTACCTACTAAGATATAAATCCAAGAATAAACATGTTCTGTTTCATTTACATAATCTTGTACTTCAGCAAATCCAGCACTATGAATTAAATCAAGCGGGTTTTCTTGTCCATCAATGACCCCTTGCTGTAAGCCAGTAAATACTTCGTTAAAATCCATCACTTGTGGTCTTGCTCCAGCTTCTTCCCAAACACTTAAGAATAAAGGAACATTTGGTACCCGCATTCTAAATCCAGCTAAATCTTCCGGAGTAGAAATCGGACTGTTAGATGTTAAGTTACGTGGTGCACGAGTATGATAATAAAGTGGTGTCAACCCAACTTTTTCAATAATTTCTTCTTCAATTCCTTGACCAATCTCACCTTCAATTACATTCACTAAATGTGCTTCATCTCTAAATGCATAAGGAACAGCCATTAATGCTGCTTTAGGTGACCAGTTAGCCATCGTTTCTCCAGAGATCACTAAATCTGCTGTTCCTGCTTTTATACTATTAATGGTATCCGTTTCTCCACCAAGTTGGTTATTAGGATAAATCTCAATCTGAATCTGTTCATTTGTTTTTTCACTTACTAACTCACCAAATCTCTCAGCCGTCTTATGCCACAAATGATCTTCATTAGCAAGATGTCCAAATTTCCAAGTAATTGATTCTACAGCTTCTTCTTGAGCCGCTGCTTCATTTTCTTCTGGTACAGGTGAAGCCTGATCAGATCCACAAGCTGACATGACAAACATTGCTGCGAAAACTGCTGGTAAAAATTTAAATTTCTTCATTAATAAAGCCCCCTAATGTTTTATTTTAATAGTTCAGTATTCAACATTTCATTCCTCTTATTTCTTATCTAACATACTTGTATACTAGTATGTTTTGAAAGCGTTGTCAACAAAGAAATTTATAATTTCTTCCCTTTTTCTTAATAGAAAGATATTTGTTTCCCACCATAGCGTATGTATTACTCAGCGAAACACTTCTGCTTTTTTAGGCATTTTCCATCTGCACTATTTCCTCCCCCTTTTAATTTAAGAACAAAACTCTTCTACACTTTAACCTAGATACTCAGGTCTTGCTCAATAAAGCCCGATTTTTTAACATCACTAAACGCTCTAATTACGTATACAGATACATGTCCATCCTGTTTAGAATGGCTTTATAATTTCTTACAACGCCTTCCCTTCCCTTTTCACTTCTATGGTGAAGTTTAGTCTTGATGCTTTTCAATGAAGGTTACTTACGATATATCCATCGACCCATTCGAAGAAGATGTTGCTCCTTCAGGATTACTCACTTTCTTTAGTCCTGTACAATATCCCCCTGCTAACTTTGTGCAGTCCAGCCTGACAACGTCCTAGCTCGTCATTTCGCTTCTGCGGAGATGAATGACATGGGGGTTTTCATTGTAGCCTTTCCACGATATTCTACAAAGAGAAACGTGCTCGTCTCTCAGGGAACACGGTGCTTTTTCTATGAAGATTACTCATGGTGTTACCATCGGCTTATTCAGTGAAGTTGTTGCTCCCTCTGTGCCAAAAGCTCTTCAACGCCCCTTCTTATTTTAGACATAGAAAAAAGCATTCCCCATCGGAATGCTTTATCTGCCTGGCAACGTCCTACTCTTGCAGGGGGAAGCCCCCAACTACCATTGGCGCAAAAGAGCTTAACGACCGTGTTCGGCATGGGAACGGGTGTGACCTCTTTGCTATCGCCACCAGACTATTGGT
>NZ_JAXBLX010000086.1:0-6484 GCF_037027555.1 Halalkalibacter kiskunsagensis
TTACTAAATTGCTAAACATTGACGAGAAAACATGTTTCTCTATTTCGCTTGGCTTTTGTTCAGTTTTCAAAGAACTCTTCGTTGTTACTATCCAGTAACATCTGTCACTCGTTAGCGACATTCACTATCATAACACAACAACCAATTCCACGCAACAACTTTTTTAAAAAGACATTTCCGTGAGTTGTTATGAAACAAACAGTCGTTAACTGCGACAATTAATATTATATCACACACAAAAATTCTGCGCAATAGATATTTTAAAAATGTTTTTTACGGCTAGATTTAATAATTTAACATAACATATAACCATTAGCAACATATTAATTACATCATCTAAATTCTGTAGAAGCTGTCACGCATGTCTTCTCGCTGGCGGGTTGCAGATAATACAGCTCACAGGGATATTATATAATTAACTTATTTAAGTATCTAAAAGTACATAATCAGCGGTTCTATACTTGACTAAAACAAATAGTCGCTATCCATCACGTACACTTTCCTCGTCTTAAAATACCGGACGCTAGATCTATTACTTGAATTGCAATTAGTGTCCAACTAACTATTGGTTTGATTACCAACCCCACATCCAAAACGTGATGTTGTCAGACCAGGAATTTCATCAACAAACGGACTAATGGCCTCACGATCCTTATAATAATAGCCTGTTGTAGCCATTTCTGGTGTAACGATCAGCTTTGCTCCATGGCAAGCCGCTTCCTCTACTACTTTTAATAATGATTCGATATTAGTGTTACGCTTATTTAATACAGGATTAAACTGAATACAAGCAACTTTAAATGCTTTCTTTTCTTCATTCATAGAAAACCTCTCTGGAATTAGTCTGCTATTCCACATGCTTCTGCCAAAACTTCTACAAGATGGAGACTTCGAATCGATGCAGCCTCTCCAATTCGTTCTACACCTACATTCATTTGCAACAAACACCCTGGGTTCGTCGTAACAATCGTTTTCGCTTGTGACCTCTGTACGTCTTTCATTTTCTCATCCAATATTTCCATCGACTCATCAAAATGTAGAAGGTTGTAGATCCCTCCTGATGCACAACAACGATCACTGCTCTTAAGCTCAACATAGGTTGCTCCTGGGATCTGTGCGAGCAGTTCACGCGGCGGATCAATGATCCCTTGAACATTTCTAAGATGACACGAATCTTGATACGTGATGATCCCTTCCCACTCTTTTTTAAAAGGCAAAGGTCCATAATGAACTAATAACTCACTAATATCCTTTGATTTTGTCACAAATGCCTTGGATCGTTCATACCACTCGGGCTCATCTGCAAGTAATTGATCGTATTCATGCAGCATCGCGCCACACCCTCCTGCATTATTAACATAAAAGTCAGCCCCACTATTCTCAAAAGCGGTTATATTGGATTTCGCAAGTTCCTTTGCTTGATCCTTCATACCTTGATGCGTATGAAGAGCCCCGCAGCATTGTTGTTTATCAACAACCGTAACCTCACAACCTGCAAGCGCTAACAATTCGATGGTTTGACGATTAATTTTATACATAAGTCCATCCATTAGACAGCCAGTAAAAAAAGCAACTTTCCCTTTGGTTTCTCCTTTTGCTTGAATCACTTGACCAAACTTAGTTCGTTTCAACGGTCCCTCTAGCTGCGGAAGAGCTTTTTCAAGCTGCCCCATAGCTGGAGATATTTTTTCAAGCATTTTTGTTTTTTGTACAAACTTACTAACACCAAGTGTTTGATACACCCAAGTTAAGTTTCCGATCGTTCTCATTCTCGCTGGGTAAGGAAATATTTTCGTTAACACTAAGCTTTTCAGCTGAACTTGCTTACTAGACTTTTCTTCTATTTGTTTGGTGGCAATGACTTCTTTTGCCGACTCTAAAATATGCCCGTACGGTACATTGACTGGACAAGCGACTTCACACGCTCTACACCCTAAACATAAATCAATAGGCTCTGTGAGATGCTCCTTAATATCAATCTTGCCTTCTGCCGCCATTTTCACTAGATTGATTCGACCACGTGGAGACGCGGATTCTTTTCCCATTGATTTATACGTTGGACAAGCTGGCAAGCAATAACCGCATTGAATGCATTGGTTCGTTTCCTCGTACGATAATTGATGAAGCTGCCTGACATGTTTATCTTCGACAATTGGTAGTGTTACTTGTTTTTTGACTGTACTCATTCTGTCAGCACCACCTTTTTCACCCCTGGTTTAGGGAAGATTTTCCCTGGATTCAAAATATGATTGGGGTCCCACGCTTCTTTAATCGACTTCATTAAATCAACGCCAGCTTCTCCTAGCTCCATCTCTAAATAAGGAGCTTTTAACGTGCCAATTCCGTGTTCACCCGATAACGTTCCACCTAACTCAACAGCCACTTCAAATATTTCACTAACCGCATCCTCTACTCTCTTCATTTCCTCGATATTGCGTTTGTCGGTAATAATATTCGGATGCATATTCCCATCACCGGCATGACCAAATACAACAAGCGTTAATTGATATTTTTCACGAATTTCTTTTAATCGTTCCATCATCGCTGGAATCTGACTTCTTGGTACCGTTGCGTCCTCAGAAATTTTTGTAGGACCAAGTTCTGTGATAGCAGGAGAGACCATTTTTCTCGCTCTCCAGATTTCATCACGCTCGTGGTCGGAGTTTGCTACTTTTACGGAGGTAGCGCCAACAGAAAAACAAATCTCTTCACATGCTCGAATTTCTTCATCAATTGCTAATGGATGACCGTCCACTTCAATGATGATCAAGGCTTCCGCATCGATCGGCAAGCCACATGGTTGAAAGTTTTCGACCGCTCGTATACACGAATTGTCCATCAGCTCCATCGCAGCAGGGAGAATTCCGTTTGCTAAAATTTTCGTAATCGCATACCCCGAATCCACAAGCTGATTAAATGTCGCTAGGAGTGTTTTTCTTGCCTTTGGTTTAGGAATTAACCTTAAGGTTACCTCTGTTACAATCGCAAGCGTTCCTTCTGAGCCAACAATCAGCCTAGTTAAGTCATATCCTGTAACATTTTTCACCGTTTTCCCACCAGTACGAACAATCTCTCCCTTTGGAGTAACGATTTCAAGCCGAATCACATATTCCTTCGTCGTCCCATACTTTAAGCCCTTAGGACCACTTGAATTTTCAAGAAGATTTCCCCCAATCGTTGAAACATGTGAACTGCTTGGATCAGGTGGATAAAACAACCCTACCTCTTCGGCCGCTAGATGGATATCAGCTGTAATCACACCAGGTGATGCGATCGCCAGTAAATTTTCTTTATCAATCACAAGTTTTTTGTTCATTCGTGACATATCAAGAACCACGCCTCCCTCCACTGGTAAGGGCCCCCCACTTAAGGAAGTCGCTGAACCACGTGGATAAATCGGCACAAGATACTTATTTGCTAATTTCACCACTTTACTAATTTCATCAGGATCTTTTGGTTGAATGACCAGTTCCGGTAAGTACTCCCCAAATGATGCATCAAAGCTATAGGAATATAGATCTTCTAACTCTGTTAACACTCGCGTTTCTGGAATAAAGTTATAGATTGCTTGAATAAATTCTTGATTCATGGACGTTCACTCCAATCACTCATGCTACTTTAAAGCCCTAATAGCTGTTTTGGATTATCGACAATCATTCTTGTAATCTCTTTATCTGTTAAACCCGCGTGAAGCATATCATCAATGAATTGACTTAACGCTTCAATAGGTGGGATATTGTGACTCTGGCCATAATCTGTGACCATAACACAGGAATCAGCTCCTAATACTTTTATCGACTCTGCCATATCCCCTTTTTTAATATCATTAAAATCATCACTGCAAGCTAAATAGCATTTCTCAAGAATGCACCCTTTTTTGACAAGTTCTCTTTCCAACTGATGAGGAACACGGGCAATTCCCAGATCAGTATGTTGGATTAAGATTTTCTCTACTTTATGTTCAATCGCTGCATCAACTAATACCTCAACCTCTGCTGGTGCTAAATGGCCCGTTGCAAGAACCACATTTGCTTCAGCAATCAACTCAAGAATTTCGTGAACTTCTGGTAGAATCTTTTTATTCTCATCCCAAATTTCAAGTCCATACGTGTGAGCAAGGTTTTTCTCACTATTAAAAAACTTTGTCTCCTTTTTTCCAAAGTAACGTTGATGCTGCTCTGCAGAGAATGTTGGCATCCAAATTACTTTAGCCCCTAAACGAATCGCTGTATCCACCGTCGCAGGAGAAAGTCCACCTGTAAAATGATTACATACTAACCCACCATATACATGCAGACCCGGTTCTTTTCCACGAATCAATGTAGCTCTGTCGACTGTTTGAGCTTCATGAGCCTTTAATACGAGACCTGCCATTTGAGCTTTCTTTGCATCTTCAATTAACTCCCAATCCGTTTGTCTTCTTGGAAATAAACTTGGTGCACTGTGAACATGCAGCTCAATAGCTCCCTTTAGTAACGGATGAAATTCAGTGGTCATAGTTGAAACTCCCCTTTAATTACAAAATGGTTTATTAATAGTCTTGCAAGAACTGTGCCACTCACTGAAATCCTCATTCAAACTGTAACAAGTGACAGATTTCATTCTCAAAAAACAGATGGAGATACCAAGTATTTGTAAAAAAATTTTACGTTCTCAAACTAATTTTTTTACAATTTGATTGAGATAGATACCTGACCATTTGATCAAAAGTAAACAAGAAAAAGCACGCTTACATCTGCAAACGTACAGGTGATTATGAAATAACCAACTCTTTAGTAAAAGTAGAAGCCTACTCGTTACCAAGTAGACTCACAATTTTACAACCCTGCTTCACGTTTTAGTGCTCTTTTCATTTACCTTCTTTCTCTTATTCCTCTTCATTGCTTTCAAAAGGAAACCACCTTTAAATCTTCTCGGTTCATAGGAAATAATAAAAGCTTTCGGTTCACATTCTTCTATTAATAGGATCAGTTCATCTTCTCGACTTCTTTTTGTTAACAGCTCAAGTTGATAGCGCTTACTATCTTTACCTTCCCCTTCAAAGACAGTAACTCCAAACCCTTCATTTCTTAAGAATGAAATCAATTCTTCATTTTTTCTTTCTAAATTAACAATTAACGATGTATAGCCAATTGCTAACTTTCTTTCTACATAAGCACCTAGCAAAATACCTATACCAAACCCAACTGCATAGACAATCATAGCTAACGTAGATGATTCTCCAGATAAAACAATTGATAAGCCAAATACGTAGATCAAACCTTCTAGCACAGCAAGCTGTGATGCAATAACACTCAAACCTTTAACTAGAAAAATCGTTCTGAGGGTAAGAAGGGGGACATAGATCAGCTGAAGTAATAAAATTAATAGTGTCTCCTTCAAACTTCCCCCTTCCACTTGGTTTCGTTACTCACACCAAGAAAATTAGACTTTGCTTAAATATAATTTTCTTAGTTGAGATTTAGTACTTATTTTAAATATCGATATAGATATTTTATAAAGCCTTTCTCTACAAAGCGACTTTATTTCCGCTAGTAAAAAATATCTGAAAATCATCTAAGATTAACAGTATTCCTATAACATAGTTTCTAAAAAAATCTTACTTTCGCTGTAGCACAGAGTAGGACAAACTTTTATAAAAATGTAAAAGTTATATTAATATTCTTTCACAACAAAACAACTATTTATCTCCTTTAAGGTTTTACAAGGGACATGTAGTGCCCGAGAAACTTATTCACGGCGGCACCATCGCACCAGAGCTCTTCATCGCCTTGAGCGTGATATTTATGCACACTAAAAAAGACAACCCTATTGGGTTGTCTTTTATCTGCCTGGCAACGTCCTGGCTCGCCATTTCTCTTCTACGGGGAAGCTTGACTTGATGCTTTTTCATTGAAGGGGATTCTTGATGTTTTACGAAGAGAAACGCGCTCGTCTCACAGGGGGACATGATGTATTTCAGGGAAGCTTATTCACGATGTGACCATCGGCTCATTCGAAGAAGATGTTGCCCCTTCAAGAATTGCTTTCTCTTCATGCAGTTCTCCCTTCCTCCTTACCTTGTGCGGTGGAGCCTGGCAACGTCCTGGCTCGCCATTTCTCTTCTACGGGGAAGTCGGACTTGATGCCTTTTCTTGGAAGTTGATTCACGAAGTTTTACGAACAGAAACGTGCTCGTCTCACAGGGGGACACGATGTTTTTCAGAGAAGTTTATTCACGATGTAACCATCGGCTCATTCGAAGAAGATGTTGCCCCTTCAAGAATTGCTTTCTCTTCATGCAGTTCTCCCTTCCTCCTTACCTTGTGCGGTGGAGCCTGGCAACGTCCTGGCTCGCCATTTCTCTTCTACGGGGAAGTCGGACTTGATGCCTTTTCTTGGAAGTTGATTCACGAAGTTTTACGAACAGAAACGTGCTCGTCTCACAGGGGGACACGATGTTTTTCAGAGAAGTTTATTCACGATGTAACCATCGGCTCATTCG
>NZ_JAXBLX010000087.1:0-6287 GCF_037027555.1 Halalkalibacter kiskunsagensis
CGAACTTTACCTTTTTGCACCTACTCTAAGCAATGAGCGGAACCGCCGTCATGTTTTAAGCCTTTTGAGCGAACTTCGCAGGAAGGCGCACGGCGAGTGAAGCCATTGCAAACATGAACGCACTACATAAGAGAAAAGGTCGATCTTAATTCTTTTTGAACAATCGAACTATTCTTTTCATACAGTAAAATATCTAAAGTTAGGAGTAAAACTCTCATGAATAAAGCGATTCCTCTAATGATTCAAGGTACTCATTCAGATGCTGGCAAAAGCGCTCTCGTTACTGCTTTATGTCGGATATTTGTTCAGGATGGTTTTAACACAGCCCCTTTTAAATCACAAAACATGGCTTTAAACTCCTACATTACTGCTTGCGGAAAAGAAATTGGTCGTGCACAAGGTGTACAAGCTGAAGCAGCGGGCGTCGTTGCGACAACGGATATGAACCCAATTTTGATTAAACCAAGTGGAGAATACAAATCTCAAATTGTTGTTAATGGTAAACCTTATAAAAATATGAAAGCTGGGGCATATAGGCAAGACTTTTTTCAAAAAGGGTTACAATTAATTCGCGAATCTTACGACAGATTGTCAATTCAATATGAACGAATTGTCATTGAAGGGGCCGGGAGTCCTGCTGAGGTGAATTTAAATGACCGGGAACTTGTGAATATGCGTGTCGCACAAATTGCTAACGCACCAGTGATTTTAATTGGGGATATTGAAAAGGGGGGCGTTTTTGCTAGTTTAGTCGGGACATTGCAGCTCATTGAACCAAAAGATAGAAAAAGAGTGATTGGTGTTATTATTAATAAATTCAGAGGAGATGTATCATTATTACAGCCAGGACTTACCTGGTTTGAGGAATATACGGGCGTTCCTATTTTAGGCGTTGTTCCATATATGGACGACTTACTGATTGAGGCAGAAGATTCAGTCGTTTTGAGCAATTATACGTCTAAAGTAGATTCCTCAAAAGAGATTGATATTGCTGTCATACGTTATCCAATGATTTCAAACTTTACGGATATCGATCCTTTTTTTGAGGAAACAGATTGTCATGTTCGGTTTGTAAGAAAGGCAGAAGAATTAGGAGAACCTGACTTACTTATATTGCCCGGTAGTAAAAATACAATTGAAGATATGATGTTCTTACACGACACCGGCTTAGCCAATCGGATATTAGATTTGGAGCAGAAAGAGACGATGATAGTTGGTATTTGTGGTGGGTACCAAATGTTAGGTAATAGAATTGAGGATAAGTACGGAATGGAATCGTCGAAAAAAATGGCTGAAGGATTAGGACTCATTCCGATGACAACCTCGATGGCATCAAAAAAAACTACGGTTCAGTCTAGAGGGATTGCTATATTTGGCGAGAAAAACATTCCAGTTTCTGGGTATGAGATTCATATGGGGGAGTCTCACTATGAAAAGGAATGCAATCATTTTGTTCAATTATCAGAAAGAAATGAAGGAATGATCACTCATGATAAGCAAATAATCGGGACTTACTTTCACGGTATCTTTCATAATGATTTATTCCGAGAGGTTTTACTAAATGAGATAAGGCAGACAAAAGGATTGTCTCCCATTCATAACAGAGCCTCATTTGCCATAAAAAGAGAAGAAGGATTTGATTTATTAGCCAAGGTTGTTAGAGAAAATATTCAGTTAGATCGCATACATAGAATGATCATCGATTTTCAAGAAAAGGAACAGGAGACGGGATCCAAGGTCGAATGATCTATGATACAGAGGAAGAAAAACGAAATTATGAAAAAAGGAATCAAAAAAAATGTTAGGTTATCTTAGTACATTTAACGATCCAATTATTATATTATGTGTCATTTTATTGGCTGCTATTTTATTAGATTTGATAATCGGTGATCCTTGTTGGATTCCACACCCTGTCGTACAAATGGGCAAGCTAATCTCATTTTTAGAGACTAGGTGGAACCGAGGACAAAGGCGAATGAGAAAAGGGATTATTTTAACAGTAACAGTCATTTTAAGTATATTTTGCATTTCCTTTTCGATCGTCTTTTTTGCGTATCAACTACATCCGGTTGCTGGTGTTTTAGTCGAAATATACCTTATTTCAACAACCATTGCGATAAAAGGTCTTCGAACAGCTGCCAAAAACGTCCTCACTCCTTTAGTTCAAGGCAATTTAGTAGAAGCAAGGAAAAATGTAAGCATGGTTGTAGGCCGTGATACGAAAAGCTTACCTGAAAGTGAAGTCGTTAGAGGTACCGTCGAAACTGTGGCTGAAAATACAGTCGATGGAATAACAGCTCCACTATTTTGGGCGATAATTGGTGGAGCGCCACTTGCGATGGTGTATCGAGCCATTAATACGTTAGATTCAATGGTTGGATACAAAAATGAAAGATTTATGCAATTTGGATGGGCTTCAGCAAAGCTTGACGATGTAGCAAATTGGATTCCTGCAAGGGTAACGGCACTTTCGATGTGGATTGCTTCCTTTTTTATAAGAGGGTCTAGAATGAAACATGGGGTGAAAATAACATGGAGAGACGCAAGGAAACATCCTAGTCCGAACAGTGGTTGGTCAGAGGCTATGGTAGCTGGATTATTAGGAATTCAACTAGGTGGAGTTAATTACTATAGTGGAGTAAAGTCTATACGGGCTACAATGGGGGATCCATTACGAAAGCTAGTCCGATCAGATATAGAAAAATCAATTTTATATATGCATGGCGGTTGGATTGTCTTTTTTGTTATGGGAGTGTGTTTCTTATTTTTGTTTAGATAATTTAAATGAGGTGAAACAATGAAGTGGCCAAATCATGGTGGGCAGCCAGAAACGATCAAACAACTTTTTAAGATGGAAAAGGGTATGGAAATACTTGATTTTAGTGCAAACTTAAATCCTCTAGGACCTCCATCTTGGTTAAAAGAAGCATTACGTGATTCTTATGACACGATTACTCGTTACCCTGAGCCGGCGTATTCTAGCAGCAGTGTTTCGTTAGCTAATCATGAAGGAATAGAAGAGAATAGGCTACTACTAACAAATGGTGGAGCGGAAGCTATCTTTTTAGTGGCGAAATATTTTGAAAATAAGAAAGCATTAATTGTTCATCCCACCTTCCTGGAATATGAACGAGCATGTCACCACTATCATATTGATGTGGAAGATGTCTTTTTTGAGTCGGAAAATGAATTTCAGTTACCGTTAAAATACATTTTTGAAAAATTAAATAAAACAGATGTTATCTTTTTGTGTCGACCTAATAATCCAACAGGTACGGTAGTGAAAGAGGAAGAATTACAACTGCTTTTAGAAGAAGGGAAAAAAACGGGAACGAGCATTGTAGTAGACGAGGCGTTTGTAGAGTTTCTGCCGTCCTCTATTCCTTCTCTTTCTAAATGGTTATCTACATACTCCAATTTAATTTTATTACGTTCTTTAACAAAAATGTATACCATTCCTGGGCTTAGAATCGGATATATTATGGCGCATCCAAACATAATTACCGTGTTAAAAGATGAGCAAATTCCTTGGAGCATTAACTCGATGGCGGATGCGATTGTTCCCAAACTTCTTGAAGATACGACGTTTGTTGACGATACAAAAACATGGCTAATTGATCAATCTCAATATGTATCGAAGACCTTAACAGCTTTAGATTTCTACGTTTCGCCCTCAGAAGTAAACTTTTATATTTTGCAAGATAAAGTGCATCTGCAACGAACAAATGAGCTCTTTCAATTTTTATTACGACATGGAATAGTCACTAGGCATACTCATAATTTTAAAGGACTAAATGGAGAGTTCATACGAATTGCGATTAGGTCTAAAGAAGAAAATGAGCAATTACTTTCTGTTCTTAGGAAGTGGAGAAATGAATCGTGATCATGTTTATTTCTGGTGGTGCTCGTTCGGGTAAAAGTCGTTTTGCAGAACATATAGCTGTTTCTACTTTTAAAAAAACGCAAAGAGCAAATAAACATGCGCGCTTGTATTACATAGCAACATCCAAAAGAAGCGATACTGAAATGGAAGAACGAATCCGAATTCATCAAGAAGAGAGAATAAAAGAGTGGGAGACGATTGAAGAGTCCTATGACTTCTCATCGTTTCTTAAAAATTGTAACAAAGAAGATGTTATCCTTATCGACTGTTTAACCATATGGTTAAGTAATGTCATGTTCGATTTAGAATATAGCACGAATACATTAGAAGATGCTGTGGACAGTTGGTTAACCATTGCACAAGAAAAGCGATTTCATCTTATTTTTGTATCCAATGATGTAAATGAAGGGTTTCCTCATTCTTCTGAAGGAGTTCTGACATATATGTATGCTTTGCAATCGATACATAAGACCATTGTGCAACACGCAGAGCAGGCTATTCAAGTTATTGCAGGACTCCCTACTTATTGGAAGGGAGAAGAACAATGAAACAAATGATGTTTGGTTTTATATTGGCGATTCAATTTCTTACGCGGCTACCAGTTCCTTTTCATTGTCCTTGGAACAAACATACGAGTAAGTGGGCCATTAGAAGTTACCCTCTTGTCGGTATTTTATTGGGCTCAATTATAACGGCCATTACGTGGTCATTTGAATCGTATCTTCCTCTAAGTATTATGACTTTACTTATTATTACTTTATGGGTGTGGCTTACAGGAGGATTACATTTAGATGGTTGGATGGATGTAGCTGATGCAGTAGGTTCAAACGCTTCGCTTGAAAGAAAATGGGAGATTATGAAAGACCCTCATGTCGGGAGTTTTGGTAACATTGCGCTTCTATTTTTATTGGCTTGGAAAGTGATGTTGATTTATGTTTTGCTCGACTCATTTGTTCCCCTATATTCGTTCCTTTTCATTTTAGCTTTTTCCCGCTTAGGAGCTGTTGCTCTAATGATTATTCTACCTACTGCAAAACAACAAGGCTTGGCGTGGGAATGGAAGAAGAATATAAGTCAACTTGATTGTTTATATGCTGCTGTCCCTATTTGTGTAATCCTGTTCTTCTTTCATGAATTCCTCTATTTACTACCAGCATATTTTCTATTCTTCGTATTGTTTGGTTTTTGGATTAAACATACGTTTAAAGGGACGAATGGGGACTTATTAGGCACAGCTATTGAAGGAGGCGAACTATGGGGACTTGCCATTACATGGATTTATTTTTCGTTCGTCATGGGGTAACGGATTGGAATAAAGAGAAACGTTACTTAGGACATACTGACCGAGAAGTAATAAATAGTGAACTAACTGAGTTAACAGATTTGAAAGAAGAATTAAAGAGAATGCATTTTGATCATGTATTTACGAGTGATTTACGTCGTTGCCAGGAAACATTGTCCTATTTAAATCTTTCTTCGCATACTTCTATTGATACTAGATTAAGAGAAATGAACTTTGGGGATTGGGAAGGGAAAACCTATGAAGAGTTAAAACATGATTCAGCATATCGGAAATGGATCGATAATTGGGAACATTCTAACGTGCCAAATGGAGAGTCTGGTGAAGAGTTTAAAGCTAGAATTAACGCTTTTTTTGACGAATTATTTCAACGAATACTAGAAAATACTTTACATTCCAAACAGCAAGTTCTGGTCATGACTCATGGAGGGGTCATTCGCTATTTTGTTTCAAAAATGGTTTCGTCTCACACCTTTTGGAACTTTATAGTGAAACATGGACAAGGAATAAGGTTGTCGTTCGTTTGGCAGAAAGGAGAATGGGTATGCAGCTCGTTATCGGAGGTGCCTTTTCGGGAAAAAGTAAAATAGTGAGAGAAAGAAATCCAAAGTGTAATTGGCTATCTGCATACAACCGCGATGCACTTTCAGAGTGGGAAGCAAGATGGGAAAAAGATTCAACGTTAGTGCTGGAAGGTTGGGAAAACTGGGTAGCTGATGAGTTAGAGCAAAAAGAGAACAGTCATGAAATTCGAAGGAGTATGCAATCTTTTTTTCAGTTATTAAAGGAAGAAGAACGGAAAAGAGCGAATGAAATCGTTCTCATTATGGTGGAGGTCGGTAGAGGGATTGTCCCTTTGCATAAGGATGAGAGAATGTTGAGAGATCTTGCTGGATGGATCGCGCAAGATGCAGCCGAGGTTGCAGATGAGGTCCATTATGTATGGAATGGATTGGCAAAAAAATTGAAATAACTATCTTTATCAGTCATAAGATAATCCCCTTGCTTTGCGAGGCCACTGAAAAAGTGATCTGCACCCCAAAAGTTAGAGTTACAATCTGACTTCTGGGGTGTATTTTTATGGCTAAATATAGTGAAGAATTT